>CAYREN010000783.1:0-1935 GCA_964423255.1 uncultured Roseivirgaceae bacterium
TGATCGCATTAAGGCAAAAGGCAGGGTTTACACAAGAACAAATTGCCGAAGTATTACATACAAACAAAAGCAATATTTCTCGCCTGGAAAATGCAAACTCTGTGAACTCACCAAAGCTATCAACAATAGAACAGTATGCACATGCAGTTGGTTACGATATTGAAATCAAGTTTGTACGTAAATCAACATATAACAAGGCCAATTAAACAAATGAGGAGGCACAATACTTTATGATGTTATCCTTCGTCCATGACCAGATTAGCAAGAGTGGTATTACCCGGGTATCCGCACCACATCACCCAGCGTGGCAACCGCCGACTCATTTGGCTGGAAAAGATAGCCGGGGAATTATACTGCTGGAAAAGCTACTTTCTCTGGCAGGCGATTGGAAAATTTACTTGATAGAATCACAAGCTAATTCCGAAACTGAATTTGAGCAACATGGGCGAACGGGTAGACCTTTGGGTGGTGAAAGTTTTATCGAAAAAGCAGGGCATTTTTTGCAAAGAGATTTGAAAAAGAAAAAACCGGGTCCGAAGAGGGCTGTGGGGAGTAATTAAGTATTATGTCCTTTAATAAAGGCAACTAAACCGTATCAGTTGTTGGTGTTGTTGGGTGTAAGAAAATAAGGGAAATAGTTAAGCTTATGGGATTTGAAACTGAGCCAACAAGGCATGAAAAAACAGCGCTCTCTGATCTTCAAGGGGCATGGGAAAATTTACGTGGTGCAGTGGTAGAAAACTTTGGTTTTCCTGATTCAGACAAGTTGTTATTTCATATTGATGAAGCGATGAGTTGGGAGTCGGTCAGAAATTTGAGAAACATGAAATCTACCCTGTTATTAGTGAAAAATATTGTTGCTCAAACAGAATCGCCAGAGGAAGTGGCCGAGTGGGTTAATGATGTCAGGGAAAGTTTAGATGAAACCTTTAAGGCTATTGCCGAAGGTGAGATAAAATAGCAATTTTTTTTTCGTAAAATCGCGCATAACACATATGAGCTATTTCTCTGTCAATAGGCAATAACTATCTTTTTCGGTCTTTTTAAGAACCAAACTAAAAATCCGTTAATAAAATTGAATACTTCGTCAGCATGAATGAGAGAGGCAGTAATCCATACGAACGTTTACGCCTTTGCGCTTGAATATTAATTGGCATAGGGTCTCTCTCTACCTTGCATGTTTTTGTAAAAAACCAAGAATTGTTTCAACGGTTTTCTCATCAGGAACAGATTTACCCATCGATTTCATGTTTTCCACCATGCGTTGAATAACGGTGGGCCATTCGTCGCCAGTGTGTTGTTTGGGATCGGGCAAGGCATGACATTGCGAGCAAATCATATCAAATGATCTGCCAGCCGTTGAATTTAGATCCTCGTATTGTGATTTATCAATAGGTTTCTGAGCATGCTTTTGCAGATAGGCGATCAGTACCTCTAATTCACGACCTTCAGGTGCCTGGATATCGTGCATCATTCCCATCATGTTACGACCACTCATCATCTGCATACGTTGGTTCATCCGCTCAACGACCGATGGCCATGCTTGTGCCGAGTGCATACCTGGGCCAGGCAAATCATGGCACTGAGAACAATACTGTACGAGTAGTTTCGCACCGTTTAATTGAGGCTCTGGAAGTTTTTGTGGTTCGATACCTGGCGGCAATTGAGCACCCATCATATCTTTCATCATTCCTTTCATGCCACCCTGGCTCATTCCATCGCCTATCATGTTTCCCATGGAGTAGCATGATCCACCTGTGGCCATTAGTCCTGCGATACCCGTCAATAGCAGGACAAAACCGATAATTAAGTTGCGATAGGGTTTCATGGCTCGATATCCTTTTTCATCTGTTCGAAAGTTTCCCGGTCAATATCACCATTGGCATAACGTTTCTTCAGAATATCCAGCGCTGATTCTTCGTTGATTCCAGATCC
>CAYREN010000784.1:0-1932 GCA_964423255.1 uncultured Roseivirgaceae bacterium
TGTCCAAAGTAGTTTATTTCTTTTTTTGTAAAGCATAGGAAAGTTTTTAATTAGTGTCTGACCGAAAACTCGATAATTTTTGACAGCTACCAAAATCAAATTACGGATTTCCAAAATCAAGCACCAAAATTTGACGGATTCTTGAATTGGGAGCTTATGATTGAAAACTGGTTAGACAAAACAAGGTGCTTTCTTGTTTTTGGGCAAACCTACCCACTTAAAAAATTTAATTTTATAATTTCAAGCCGCCTGCTTACCAATATTATCCGGCTTGATTGCGGTATCTAAAACTCTCTTTTGAAGTACGATATTTCCCAAGCGTTTAAGATTGTAAGCCAACACACTCCAGGCCACATATTTTTTAAATCCATCCAGCCCTTTATCAGGCACTTTATTGGCTCCCGAGTGTTCCAATTCGTTGATATTAGACTCTACCGCACTATGTTTTCTGCGCTTGATTACAAAGTTTTCCTGTGCTTGCTCCAGCTCCTGTGCGGGTGTTTTCTTACCTGCTTTAGGCATCACCACCTGATTGAAAATATCTGCCAATGCCTTTTTGGATAAAGCACTATAAAAGCCACGGTCAAAACTAATACTGTCCAATGAATACTTGTCGGTAAATCGTTTTTCCAGTCGCTTCGCCAGCACGATAGGAAGGGTTTTATCCGTTTGCCCGATGACCACTTCATGGTCAACAATAAAATGAAACTGATCAGATGTAATGAGTACATTATGACCCAATTCCACCTTATTTCCCTGCTTACCCTTTTGTATCCATTCTACATGAGGTTCAAAAATAGAAAACACTTTTTCTGAATGCGGAATCTGTTCTCCTTTCAATATCCGACGCTCCACCAAATCAACATGTTTATTCAAAAAGTCATGATAATAAACCAACAATTCTATCAATGCCATCAGCATCATATCATTGATTGGCACTACAGCCAAATCAGCTAAAGTACGCTCCACCCTGGCACTCAAAGACGCACTTACCTCCAAATAGTCCTTGACTGCCCTGTCTAATCGTTCCTTATAATTCGCTCCGCGACGCTGATGGATATTGGCACTGCGCCGGTACAGCTTCTTCACTTTGCGATACCACACCCTTTGCTTGCGCCAGCCCCTCAATTTATAATGTTGCCCGATGTGGCCTATCACATCCAAACATTTTCGTGCCGAATCCCACAACAAATTCAAATCCGTCGGAAAATGAATATTGCTCTCCACACAATACGTATCTGATTTCAATTCAAGCTTAAAGACTTCTTCGCTTGCGTTTTTTTTTAACTCGTGGCCAGCCTTCACCACTTCTTCGCTTATCTTTTGCAAGGTCGGCTCATCCAACAATCGAACATTATCCTTCAGAGTCTGTAGGGCATAACTTTTACCGCCCTGATAAAACACTTCTTTGGTGTGAACTCCTAATATCCCCCGTAAGGTCTCATGATTATTTGACAGCTCCTGCAACAGGTCATAATCCATATCCATGTTCAACCGGCAACAGCCTAAAACCAATATCTCCCATAAACTCATCCCCAGGCGACCCGTTGATTTTTTATCCTTCAATACCGCTTGTTCCAATATCGAAAACACCAGTTCATTCAAATCCGGAGTAACGAAAATGTATTGTAATCCCGATAATAATTTTGGTAGTTGATGGCGGCTTCTGCTGTCGATTTTTACCTCCGGTATTGCAGTGGCATCCAAAGTATTTTGCTGTTCAAAGCGTTTTCTCATCGCGAATGATTTTATTTCTGAAGTGAATAATAAATATCGAAAATTCACATGTCATTGAAAACCAAAATTATATGAATTATTAATTCACTAATATACAAATTATTCGCCGGATTCCCCTCTCCAAAAACGTGCTTTTTTCAACTTATCTCCCTCATAACCAATTAGTTGCATTTTATTGAACCCCTTTTCGGTCAG
>CAYREN010000785.1:0-1919 GCA_964423255.1 uncultured Roseivirgaceae bacterium
TGTTTGCCTTGATCGTATAAGGAAGGGGTATTGGTGAACCAAAGGACTTTCATAGCGACCTTCCCCTTAGTCGACGATAAATATACCGAATTGGGACATAAAGCTTGGTAGCTTTTAATAATTGGTAGAAAAGTATACGTGTTTTTCGGTTTACTTTTAATTTAAAATAAAAAAGTATTTGTCGCGCTCGCCACAAATACTGCCGGATTTTATGGCCATCTATAAAGGCTCCCATTAGAGCGAGATCATTTATATCTTTTCTCTCTCCTCTCCTTTTTTTCATCTCATACAAAGCGCCAAATGAGATAAATTTCAATCCATGGTAATGAAAATGGCAGTCAGGACTATAAACCAAATCTTCCTTATCTGACGAATGATATTTGATCTCTGATTGGTGATTGTCAAAATCACCATTTATTTTATAATTCTTAGCAGATATGAAATCCAAATCTGCATTTTTCCTTATGCCATAAAGCGACAATATCACACTGCCATCAATAACTATATCATTAATAGGCACCTCTTCCTTTTTCAAACTACTCTTGAATTTTTCAAAAATTGATTGAAGAGGGAAACGATTTGGAGTGGCGTAATTTAGAAAGTGCAAACCATTTGCATTGAAAATAAGCTGTGCAATCCGAATGGCCTCTTCTTTAGTGTCAGTTATATGAATTGAGCTGAATCCTATGCCGTTTATTTCACGTACTTTTTTTTTGATCTCTTTCACTCGACCAATATTTTTGGATTGGAAGGCAATTACTGTCACCTTATCGAAGGTAGGGAAACATTCAAGTAATTTTTGCTTTGCACCTGAATAACCAGCTTCTGTGCTCCCAACCCAATCCATATGTTTGTAGAGCTCAACAATAAGGTTGAAAGCCCCTTTTGGGGAGAAGGTAATATTTTTCTTATAAAGAACATTGTTAAATAGTTTTTCTACTGCAATTAAATTCTTCTTCCCAGAAGGCCATAGAAATGCAAGGTATATATTACTTGTATATTCAATAAATTTAATTACTGCCGCTTCAATAATTGCCGCAGGAACATTTCTATCATAAAAATAAGTATAGTCACATGTCATAATATTTCTTTCAGTGACTACACATGTTACAGCTTTATTTAAATGAATGGCAGAGGCCACTCGATGTGCTCCATTTATGATAGTGCCAGCAGATGATAAGGGAATAATTGTTCTATTTGCATCAAAACCGCTTGTTTTTATTGATTCATATATGGCCAAGAATTCTTGCTCATATATGTCTAAACTGTTTTTCTCAGCATTACCAAGTTCGGAGAATATGCCCATTGTTTGAGCACGTATATCCTCTCTATAAACACGAAGCCCCTGTTCGGGAGATGAGGAATGAATATCAAGGTAGTAAAGTTTGAGACCAAGATCTAAGCGATTCCATGTTAGTAGCTGCCTTGGTTCAATTGATACAACTTCATATTTAGATTTAGTCAATTGGTCGTAAACAAAGGGCTCGAGGTATTTATGAAGTTTTTCTTTTTTGAAAATCATATGAAAAATTTGTTGTGATGGTCATTTCGCCCATATTCCACGGGCCGTGCCATATATGATTTTATAGTATTGGATTGGCCGCAGGATAACGGAGTAACTCATACATAAGCAGGTAGCAAATATGACCCCCACAACACCCCACCCCAAATATTTACCAAAAATAATACTTAATGGAATATTTATAATCATTGAAACTGTAGCAGTGATCAGCTGTAGTTTAATTGTCCCCACGCCATTTAGAAAGTTGACATACACCATAATAAATGTTTGCAAAGCTACAAAAAGGGCCATAGTAATCGATAGAGATAATGGCACACGTACTGTTTCTCCAACCCACAATAAATAAAACCTATTTGAAAACAGCACCATCAGTAATAGCACAACCGGTACTATAAAC
>CAYREN010000786.1:0-1917 GCA_964423255.1 uncultured Roseivirgaceae bacterium
CGGTATTCTCAGGATGAAAGTATCGGGGTCTTGGAACAGATGGCGCGTGAAAATCACCTGGGTTTATGGCAAGGTAGAGATCCGGTGCCGCCCTGGAAATTTCGGAGGAGGAAATAGGGTAGAGGGATGAGATAGAATGAGTAATTCTGTTTCAGATTTGAGCTTTTTCCATTCGATAATTGAAACAATACTCTAAGAATGCTGTCTCAAAATTAGGTGTGGCACTGACCACGGAAAACGAATGTTTTCCGTGTGGAGAGCACCAATAACTTCCTGTAACCTTGTTTTTGATATAGTCTCGGCTATGAAAGTTACAAATGGAATTAGTTGATTTAGACTGTATTCGCTATGTTTTAGCGGTATCTCGTATTGATTGAATCAATTCAATTGTTACAATCCCCAAAATCGAGATTACTCATGAACCCCAAGAAAAAAAGGTGAAAACCGTATTGAAGGTTATGTCAGTCTGGTCTTGTGCTGAATCCGTCAAAATGGTTTTTTCTTAGTTTGGCAAGATTTGTACCATGAAGAAAACTTAACACAAGGGAAATAAGTCTACAGCCTCATCCCAGTTTTATAAAAGGCGTTTTCAAATTACCGAAAGCAAAGGTATCGGATTATGGAACACATCATCCCCCTATTACAGCACATGCTTGTGTTTTTAGGCCTAGCCTATTTGTTTACAAAAACACCTGCATTTACCGCCCTCATAAACCATTCGCTCTCCCCTTGGAACAAGATTTTCATTTGGCTTATATTTTCCATTGTTTGTATTTTGGGTACTTTTCTTAGCGAACAATCCCTTCAATCTGACGATGCCATAGTGAATACACGCGCTATCGGTGCGATATTAGGTGGACTACTGGGTGGTCCGCTTGTTGGTTTTTTTGTGGGACTTTCTGGTGGCATACACCGTATTTGGAGCATGTCCTCCCCAATCGACCCCATCACCTACATCGATATCGCCTGTGCCGTATCTACAACACTTGAAGGCTTGGTTGCCGGTTGTGTGCATCATTATTTTTCTCGCAAAGGGAAAATAGAAACCCTATTTTCCCCGTATTGTATCTTTGGGGTTGCACTTATTGAAGGCATCGGACATGTCGTCATTCTTTTGTTATTTGGATGGCTCTCAGGAAAAGGGATGGCGACGTGGAATTTACAAGGAGAAATCGCCTTGCCCATGCTAATCGCTAATCCGACAGGTGTTGTGCTGATCATGTATATGATCAGTCAACAGAAGCAGACATGTGACGCAATTAACAGTGATTTGTTAAAACCTGTAAAAAAGGACAGTCTGAATACCACCTTAACCCTTCTTAAGAAAATTTCTCATGAGATTCAGTATGTTCCCTGCTACAGAGAGAATCGCACCCAACGTCTCCCCATTAAAGATGTCTACCATGTTTTCTCTCTCCCGGAAACGGGCACACATCTTTATAGAACCGGAGATAAACGCCCCTTCCACACATCCCTTTCCCTAAAAATATTTGAGGACAATAGCCCGTTAAAACGTTGCCATAGACAGCATCTGGTCAATCCTGAATTTATAAAGTCTATTGAAGAGATCGGAAATGGTTTGGGAATCATTCACACGACCGAAAATACCACCATCCCAATCAGCCGAAAATATATGGATGACTTTCCGCCTTTTGCCTAAAATAAAATATTTAGAGGACTGAAATACCCTATATAATTGGATATCAAGATTTTCCAAGAACCACTCACCCCATAAAAAACACCACTCACTTTAAAATAACGCCTCTCACCCAATAATGCGTGTATTCAAGTATTTGATTGGGTACATTCAGCATGAGACAGATAAAAAAACTCTTCGTCCATTTATTCGCATTCAGGAGTCTATATGATAATTCGAAAATTTAGAACAGCCCTTTCCAGCCTTGGACCAGGCCTCCT
>CAYREN010000787.1:0-1915 GCA_964423255.1 uncultured Roseivirgaceae bacterium
TCTATTTCTTTTCCGGTACCGTTGGCAATATGGTTTCCAAATGAATCGACAACAGCATAATCAGAAGCTCTTGATAAGGTAATTTTATCTACAACCATGCTTGGAAAAAAACTTATCGGTTCTACATCATGAAAGTATGTGAATATCCCACTAAAGAATATTTTTCCATCGTTCTGAACATATTTAATCCTGTACTTATTGTCGAAGGAATGATGGTTGGGTTTTACATTATATTGATTTGAATCAAAAGAACCTTTCCCGGAAATAGTCTGGGTATTTATCCAATTTTTATTGCGATAATGCTCAAGGTGAAATTTGCCATATGGCAATTCGCCAACAGTTATCCACTGTATAGAAATTGCATCGGCATTTTCACTAAGAAACTGAAATTTGCTTTTACTTCTGACTACTTGTGGGTTGATGATTTTGGGCTTGCAACCATCTTTATGCACTATCTTTATAAACACCGGATCGCCAATTGCCAATTTCGAGAGGTTTATTTCAAAAGCTGAAGATTTCGGAGATCTATTGACCAATACCTCATTTAAATATATTTCAGAGGTGCAAAAATTTATCTTGTCTGTGGAAAGCGGATTTTGTACATAAATATTTTTGCCCTGATATTCTCCAGTTATGGTGTATTCAGAAAGTTGTGAATGCACATTTACGGAATGAAAAAGCGTAACTAATAAAACTATATATTTCAATTCGACTAAAATTCTATTGTTTGGATTTTTTTACAACCCACAAAGTTGTCTATTTCTCATTTAGAAACCAAAATCTTTTATTTGCCAATCTGATCAATCCTCTTTTGGACTTGCAACAAAAAACTGAACAAATATTTAAGCGCATTTTAAAATATTGCTATTTCCGAAATTCATAAAAGATTTATCTTAATCACTCCTTTCGTTACAAGAAGTAAAATGTATTAATTCCCAGACTTGTTCTGGGATCTCTTTGCTAACTGACACATCCTTTCAAATTGCAAACAGAATTCGGAATAGGTCCGGTGATTTCCAAAAAAATAACATTGAGTCCACTCCGAAAACAGATAATCTTCACAAAAAGAGTTATTTTGGATGAAATTTTCATTTTTCAAGATTTGGTGATGCCTGAGTATCAGCTAATTGAGAAAAATGAAAATATCGCCAAAAGAAACTTTTTTGATTTTTTGTGTTTTCGGAGTGGACTCAACATTGGTTTTCAAGCATATTCTCTCTAAGCTCTACAACTAAAGGGGACCTCTATTAGTTCATCAGAATTCATTTCCCAGAATCTCATTCACAACTTCTTGTAGTTCTGTGATATGGATGGTGGTAATATCCCAAATCATCCACATTTGAATATTGAAATACTCGTGGGCTGCATAGTTTCTGAGTGCCCGAATCTTGAACCATGGATAAGGATATTTTTGGAGTAAATCATTATCAATATGTACAACAGCCTCACCGATAATGATCAATTGGTACAAAACAGCATCCTGCACTTTGGCATCAGATAAAAAGATTTCTTTGTCAATTCCTGTTATATATCGTGAAATTTTCTCGCAACCTTCTACAATGTACAAGAGCCGTTGTTTGTTTCTGTCAATGGGACTTCTCATAAATCAATTTCAAGTCGTTTTTTGCTGTCTCCATAGCAAAGGGCTTTAGTGCACCTGACATGACGATATCAAATTTTCTCATAAAAATATTTTGTAAATCTTCCTGAATTTGAAAAATATCAAACATCGAAAAACCATTTTTTGCGGGTACATCTATCATCAGGTCTACGTCGCTTTTATAGTTTTCTTCACCACGAGCAACACTTCCGAACAACCATGCCTGCTCTATGGCAGGATGTTTTTTCAATTCCTTTGCAACGGCAGTTTTTAATCTTGTCAAATTTAATTTTGGCATCCTTAAATAACGAATCT
>CAYREN010000788.1:0-1906 GCA_964423255.1 uncultured Roseivirgaceae bacterium
TCCTCTGGCTGATGTTGATAAATCAGCGTTGAAAATGATATCATTATTTACCAGGGAGTAAGTTGTATGAGGATTAGTCTTGTTTATTTTAGAGATAATCATTTGAAAGTGTTATTGATGCTATAAAAATTATTCACACGCAATATATTTGAATTCTATGTTTATCCTTATTGAATATAAAATCTTGCAAACAGCAATACCAAAAAACCAACTAATAATTGAAGTATATATGCTACGGGAGCATATCCGATTTGCCTACGGCTGACAAATGATTTATTATTTGAGGGGCGTTATTTTAATTATAGACAAAATAATCATTTTTAATTTTTCTGACTTCACACCGATATATCTCTGTATAATTGTTGTGGATGAATGCTTGAAGATATTTCAAAATCAAGTTTCTTTATTCTGATACCAGTAAAATCGGTTGTATGTTTTGTCGTAGGCTAAATGAGAAAGTTTATGGCCATTCCTATAAGGAATCCAGACACTGTGTTTCTCTCTACTTGAGCCTATTTGAGTTTTATACTCCTGCTTTTTTCTCATAATGGAGTCATAAAGTAATGAAGTTGAGGTAAAGCGGTACTCCCAATCATCCAATGAAATTTCTTTCATCTCCCTTGCTTTACCTGTGTAATTGCCAAGTTTAATTTTATCTGTGTAAAAAAAAGAATATTGGCTATGTGCAAATGCATTTCTAAGTTGACTATTATAACAATCTGAGATAATATCGGTAATTTTTAAGTTAATCTCTTTAAAGACATCCCTTATTGATTTTCTAATAAACTCTTGCTTTCCAAAATATGGAATGTCAATTTTCCACTCATAGTCTTTTCCTAATGCTAAATTTGTGAGTTGTTTCCATGTTTTCAAATTAGTATATGCTTCCCAGAAATGAGTGTATATCATCATTTCCAAATTCAGACAAATATCAAATATTTGCTTTTTTTCTCCATCATCTTTTTCTTTTTGATATCTTTCATAGAAAGGAGTATTGGCGTATATTTCAAAAAATCCTAATCTATTAAAATCCATTATTCCCTCTTCTCCAATACCTACTACATAATTATTAAATGTCTCTGGAACTGATTCAGAGTAGTGCCCATTTTCAAGAAATAATATAAAATCATTTTTATTTGACTGATGTTCAATACAATAATCAAATAGTTCAATAACGGCTTCGTCAATTGGGGGACGGAGTTTTTTAATAGTTTCAGGTCTAATCATAATATTATTTGATATTGAGCAATTTAAACATTAATCAATGCTTTCACTTTCCTAACCGTATTAATTGAACGATTTGTGATTTTGGCATTCCCCATACATCTTAGCTAATCGACTTGTTCAAATCAGAATAGTTTTACTTATTGCAAAATATTACCTGTACAACTCACTATAACTCCTTGAAAAAAACACTCCATTTTCTTATTAATGCTTTTCCTCTTTGGATCATCATTTGCTCAACAATAGCCCTGGTAAAACCAGTAATATTCACATGGTTTTCTGGTTCCTTTATCACTTATGGACTTGGAGTAATAATGTTAGGAATGGGGCTCACCCTTAGACCGGAAGATTTTCAAATAGTAGTCAAATCGCCAAAGTGGGTACTTATCGGAGCATTGTTGCAATTTACTTTGATGCCTCTGGCCGGCTGGGGTTTGGGGTATATTTTTCAATTACCATTACCCTTCACTGTAGGGCTAATCATTGTATCTTGCTGCCCGGGTGGTACGGCTTCAAACGTAATTAGCTATTTGGCCAAAGCAAATGTGGCCTTATCAGTTACCATGACAGCCATTTCTACACTAATTGCCATTATCCTGACACCTGTATTGACCACCTTTCTTATTGGTGACAAAATTGAAGTAAGTGCTTATCAACTGTTTCTGGGAACATTGAAAGTTGT
>CAYREN010000789.1:0-1903 GCA_964423255.1 uncultured Roseivirgaceae bacterium
TACGCACTAAAAAATACTTGACCTAAGGGGGGTGTCCATATATGTCTTGTTTATTCGGTGGTTTATTCACAATCATCGACCGAGCTGTCAGAAAATGAAATAGCAATTTCTTTAGCAATTAGCCGAGAGCCGTGGAAGAATACCACTGATTCTTCAAGAGTTGGTGGTTCAGGATCTGATACGTGAGTAAGCTCATTCCTTCGAGAACTCAATTTTTCATAAAGGCTAAGATTGTCATCAGATAAAGCAGATATTCCAAGCTTTTCCCAATCTCGAATTCTTTTTAAAGGACCTTTTCGCTCATACGATTTTTGTTCTTTTTCAATAACCCCGTTTGTCAGTACATCATAACCACGATTCATAAAATCCTTAAGGGTGAATTTGTCATTCGATATATCAAATATTTTTTCTTGTAACACTTTATTATATTGATAGAACTCATATTCTTCTAGAAGACAGTAGTTATAGAGGATAACCTGGGTAGCTATAACTTCATCAATTGGAACGAATTCATCCGTATGATATAAAGGATTTTTATCCCTTGACGGCTTATTTCCATGAAGTAAGCTTATAGTCATGCTCATTTCGGTTGATATTTCTAGGCATAATGGAAGCACTTTCCTAGAGAGATTTTTCCTATTCGCGCCAGTAGAAAGCCTAGGTTTGGTTTTCCACGCTTTCTCATCCCATGACATCAGCTTTTCGGCGCTAACAGCCAAGTCATGAATTTTTATAGTTGATATCGTATACAAATTCATTCTTTGTATGACTTGGTCGAAGTTCATATTCTTATTACGCCACTAACGCCTAGCATCACCAGCAGGCAAAGCGTAGCGTGTTTTTGTGCAATAATCGAGCGATAGCGAGTGCACAAAAAGGCGCTACGCTTTGCCTGTCTGAGCGGATTCAATTGTTAGCCATTTTTTTCTTCAACCTCAATCCATAACCCAACATAGGCTGGTGATTCCCATATTATTCCTGCACCACTGGAATAACCTTCTTTATGACTGACTAGGCTTTCAGTCTGTGATTCAAATAATGTAAATCTATATTGTTTTGTAATATCAGCATGAGGTGTATCAGTTTCAATTGAGACCTCTAAAGTATACTCGCCGAGCAACCAATTGAATTTCTCTTCAAACAGCTTATTGAATGGCTCAACGAATTGCAGCTTGGCAAGTGCAAAATAATTTTTTCCATGTTGATTCTTTTGCTGTTGTATTTCATTCCTTAGCTTAATCTCCGCTTTTTGGTATATTTTCTCATGGCTTCTATTAAAATAATGTAGGAAACTGGCTGTATAACTCCATTCTTCTTCAGGCTTTAAATCAAAACTTGTTAATAAAACAAGTTGATTATCATTTTTGTTTTGAACATATGTTTGAGCGGGAAGTTGCATGATTAACTGATTATCTCTTGAGATATTTGCCATCATTTTCTTGATTCGAATCGAACGACCACCAATATTTCTCAAGATGAGATGAGCTTGTAAATTAGGGTTGCCAATTTTATGAGTAACAAATATTCGTGAATTCATCTCCAAATCAAGTTTTGTCTTGCGCAGCAATATATGAAGTGGTGGCAGTTGTGATAACAGCAATGCCAATAATGAGATTACTACAGACCAAAACTTCCAATCTGTAACTATTTCGCTAAATGTCATTAAATGTCACACTCCAAATTAGATGGCTAACAGTCTATTATCCCGCATCACTAAATAGGACACTAGACTAATTCAGCCTATTACATATACCCTCTTCTTGATCTAGCGTTCTTCCAGCGATCTATTTATTAACATTAAATCACCCTAAACCAATTTTTCACTTTAATCGCTTATTCTTTTGTTTTTCTATGAACTTTTAATTTTTTTCTGCGTTCTTCTGGAGTGTATTCTTCTATTTCG
>CAYREN010000790.1:0-1903 GCA_964423255.1 uncultured Roseivirgaceae bacterium
TGGAACTGGCAGAAATTATTTCATCTCTCGGAAATTACGGTTCCGGACAGAAATACACATACCAATATGCGGGTATCAATTCGAGATTGGATGAAATCCAGGCAGCAATATTGGACGTTAAACTCAAATACATCGATAAAGATAATGATACCAGAAGAGCGATAGCCAAAAAATATAATGAGTGCATTACCAACCCAAAGATTAAGAAGCCATTTTGGAGAGGAACGAGGGATCATGTATTTCATTTGTATGTCATTAAATGTGAGGAGCGCAATGAGCTACAAACCTATCTTAAAGACGAGGGGATTCAGACATTGATTCACTACCCAATACCTTGTCACAAGCAAAAAGGACTTCGGGAATATAATGCGCTCAAATTGCCAATAACTGAGAGGCTGGCAAATACTGTTTTGAGTATTCCATTGAATCCAACTTTGCCGGATAAAGAACAGGATATTATAATTAAGGTGATTAATGAATTCTAATGGAATTATATTGTATACCCGCTTTGGGTTAAAAATTTACATTAATTCAAGTATTTTAATACACGAATTAATGTAAATTTGTGTACCATGATGATTGTATTTGTAAAGAATAATGTATTGAATGTTTAAAAGGGCACATCAAAATACTATTTATAGGGCATTGAAGCCAAATTTTGTTGTTGTATTATACGGAGCGAGAAGAACCGGGAAAACAGTGTTAATGAATACAATCAAGGAGTTGGTTGGGGAAGATAAAGTCCTGATGGTCAATGGGGAGGATCTGGATACTGCTGAGTTGTTGGCGAGTCAAAAAGTCAATATCCTGGTTCGCTTTGTTAAAGGATACCAATACTTATTTATTGATGAGGCACAAGCAATTCCTGGTATTGGTATGAGCCTAAAATTGATGGCAGACTCAATACCGGGATTGCGTATATTCATTACTGGATCGTCTGCATTGGATCTTTATGGGAGTACTGGAGAACCGCTTACAGGAAGAAGTATATTTTATCGACTTTATCCAATTGCTCAAATGGAAATAGGGGAGAATATGCTTGAAATTAATCGAAACTTGGAAGAGAAACTGATTTATGGTTTGTATCCCCAGGTAGTTGTAGCCAAACTAGAGCAGGAAAAAGTTGACATATTACAATCAATTAAAAATGGATATCTACTTAAAGATATTTTAGCTCTTGACAATCTGAAAAATGCTCTTTTTGTGTTAGACCTTCTGCGTCTGATTGCCTTTCAGATTGGAATGGATGTATCTTTCTCAGAACTGGCTCGGCAATTACAAGTGAATGTGCGAACCGTGCAACGTTATCTGGATATTTTGGAAAAGGCTTTTATTATTTTTTCATTACGTGGATATAGCAAAAATCTGCGAAAGGAGATATCAAAATCTCCACGATATTATTTTTGGGATAATGGTATCCGAAACACCATCATATCAAACTACAACGGTATGAAAATCAGAAATGATATGGGGCAACTATGGGAAAATTATTGCATAAGCGAGCGATTGAAATGGCAACAGTACAATCTGCTGTACTTCAATAATTATTTTTGGCGGACCTACGACCAGCAAGAGATTGATTTCATAGAAGAGTTTGGTGGTGCTTTGCATTGTTATGAATTTAAGTGGGGAGATAAGCAACCAAAATTGCCTGTAGCATTCCAGCAAGCATATAATAATTATACCTTTGAAGCTGTCACTCCTAAAAATTTCCACGATTTTATTGGTGGGTAATCTGCATAATGTATGGATCATTGCAATAGAAATCTTGATAATTTGCGAATACTATTTTGAGTATTCCATTAAATCCAACTTTACTGGATAAAGAACAGGATTTAATAATTATGGCGATTAATGCGTTTTAGGTGATACATTGATGGGTAATATGAAAAATGCACAAAAA
>CAYREN010000791.1:0-1898 GCA_964423255.1 uncultured Roseivirgaceae bacterium
TTTTTTGCAAAAGCCGCGACAGGTTTAAAAGTCCCGCTGGATGAGTTTGTTAGGCATTTTCTGTATCAATTACTTTCTGTCTATATATGGTTAGAGAACCGTCTCCATAGGGTATATTTGTTGTAATCGTTTCCATTCTCCATGTTTTATTATTGCTAACTAATTCCTCAACCCAATCTGTTGCTTCACTATGAATAACGATATTTTCAGCGGATTTAACAATTAATTCATTAAGAACCTGAACAAATTCTTCTCTTATCTCGGCAAATCTGTCATTTTCATGTTGGAATGTTTTTAATTCTTCTAGAGTTGGCACATCAGAAGATGGGGTTGGTGAAATTATAACACCAAGTTTAGGCGTTAATGGTACATATGTACTTGCAATATTGCTTGTGCTGTTTTGATAATATAGAACAGTTGGATTATCACTAGTTAAAAATGGTGTTTTTGTATTATTTAATAGCACATACCAGTCTGAGCAATATAATTTGTGAGTTATACCTACCAGTGTACTTATGGCTTTAGCATGTGCATATTCTGGATCTACATCTACTATAATATTATTTTTTTCTTTATGCTCTTCATAGACCGCTCTAACTTCTGGCGCTAAGTCCATATTATTGGCGCTTTCTGCCATAATTTTATCAGCTAGTGGCTGTAATGTATCACTTAAAAGGCTTTGCCCCATTCTTTTAGCAGTAGGATTGCATGTTCTTAAAAAAGACACATAACCAGCAATACCATATTTTGTGTCAGGATCAGCTGTCATACTTTCTAATGAAAGTACATGGTTGGCCCAATTGTTTTCAAACAACTTCAGGTATTCATCAACAATTCTAGGATCATCAAAGTAGGAATTAACATCACCATCTTTCTCGTGACAAATTGATTTTGTATTTTTTAATTTGCCGACTACAATATGGGCATTTTTATAATACGGGATGAGTAAGCCGTCCTCATTTGTAAAGGCTCTTAAATATGTTTGGGATACGTAGTGATCATCTTGTGACATGGTTTTTATGCCTCAGATTTTATTAAGAAATGATCCCTAAGCTTAAATACATAAGGAGGAATGTCATTTGGGTCATTTGGTATTTCAGAAGGATTAAATCTTGAAGCATGAATTTCTTTAATAATAAGAGGAACAAACTCCTCTGATTGTCCCTTAGTAACCTCCCCTAGATTTACCGTCAAATCAAGCTCAATTACTAGCCCGGCAGCTGCTTGAAAAGGAGTTCTGTTTAATGCATCAATGAAGCGCTCTCCCAATGATTCAGGAAGCCCTGAAACAATTGAAGGCAGTAAATTAGGATGGAAATCGAAGCTTGCACAATGATCACCAAAACCAAAATCAGTATTTGCTGATGCAGTCATGAGAGTATCATCTATTTTTGCAAATAGATTTAAACGTGTTTCCAACATATGAATTTCAGTATCTCGACTAAAGCCCATTCGCTTTAACGCCATACCAAAATCTGGCGCAAATTTCCTAAGAATCGGTTCAGCCAAGTATTTTGGAGATAAATATTTTTCTATATCAGTCCATCTCGACTCAAAGTCTTCAAAGTGAATATGAAGTAAGGGTTCTATTTGAGACGTATTAAATATAGCGATTTCTCTACCATTACAAAGGCCAAATTCTTCACAACGTATTTCAGGATGAATTGAATAGCTATATGCTTGCTGTATATGATCGTGTTCTAAAATATTCTCTTTTGGGCCTTTAGCATCAAGCACAAAGGCTGGCTTGTTATCAACATAAAATGTGTAATCTGGAATTGTTGTAACAGGATGATTTCTTGTACCAACTCTTATAAAAGGATTTCTAAGAGTCTTACTTCTCGTAACCCGCACTGGCCCACTAGGAAGATAACCCAACTTTGCCAATATTGGTACTA
>CAYREN010000792.1:0-1895 GCA_964423255.1 uncultured Roseivirgaceae bacterium
CTTTTACAGGATTACGACGAATATCTAAATAACGATATTTCATACGTAATTCTTCCCCACCATCGGTATCATCTTCAATAGTAAAAGGGGGAAGCAATGCCTCGTTGAGCACGGTAAGTTCTGACACTAAAATTTCAACGTCTCCTGTTGGAATATTCGGATTTTTAGAAGCGCGTTCAATCACCGTTCCTTTTATCTGAATAACAAACTCTCTACCTAAGGTCTTGGCTTGGTTTATCAGTGCTGTTGAGCTACGTTCTTCATCAAAGATCAATTGTGTAATTCCATAACGATCACGTAGATCTACCCAGATCATAAATCCTTTATCGCGGACTTTTTGTACCCAACCAGATAAGGCAATCTCTTTACCAACATGTTCTATTCGTAACGCTCCGTTAGTATGTGTTCTATACATTTTTACAATTTCAAATTTGAAGATGCAAAATTAGTTAATTTTTGTTGTAATGAGATGTATTTTGTTTTCCTTTTCAAGAAGTTGGCTATGAATGAATAGGATTACAAATTTTTATACTAGAAATGGGAGTTACGCTTATCGTAAGGATATGGTTGCGTTTTAATGAACTATATCCATTGATACTGAAACGAGTTCAGCACAGGTAAGCGAAGTTCGTAGAAATTAAATTAAGAAACAAACCAAATAAACTTTTACCTTTGCGCTATATGAGTAAACTTTACATAGTACCAACACCCATTGGCAATTTAAAAGATATGACTTTTAGAGCTGTTGAAGTTTTAAAAGAGGTTGATTTGATATTGGCTGAAGATACCCGTACTTCAGGAAAATTATTAAAGCATTTTGAGGTTAGCACACAAATGCATAGCCATCATATGCACAATGAGCATAAAATGGTAGATAGAATTATTGACCGATTAAAAAATGGAGATACCATTGCGTTGATTTCTGACGCAGGAACACCTGCGATTTCTGACCCGGGATTTTTATTGACCAGAGCATGTATTCAACATAATATTGAAGTGGAATGTTTACCCGGTGCAACGGCTTTTGTACCTGCCTTGGTTAATAGCGGACTTCCAAATGATAAATTTGTTTTTGAAGGCTTTTTACCCGTAAAAAAGGGGCGACAAACTCGTTTAAAATCACTTTCTGAAGAAGAAAGAACAATGATTTTTTATGAATCGCCTCATAAATTACTCAAAACATTGACGCAATTTTCTGAATATTTTGGTGAAGATCGACAAGTTTCTGTTTCTCGTGAATTGACCAAACTCTATGAAGAAACTGTTCGTGGATCAGTTACTGAGGTCTTAGCTCATTTTGAGAACAAAGCTCCTAAAGGGGAGTTTGTGGTGGTTGTGGAAGGGAAGAAATAGTCTTCAGTAAGCAGTTTTCAGTTGGCAGTAAAAACATTTTCGCTCATGAGCAATTGAATCAAAAATCGTAAATCGAATAAATCGTAAATTCTACTGGTGTTTCCCTTTTTCCCAACCATGTTTGCCAAGATATTGGTTGCCACTTTCTACGGCGTCATCCTCAATTGAGGTTCCCATAGAATCATTCCAACGATTGAGGTAACCAAACAAAGAAATTACACCTAACATTTCTACAATTTCACCCTCATTCCAATATTCATATAATCGTTTTTTAATGTTTTCATCTACTGCATTAGGAATTTGAGAAGCAACCAACGAAAAATCTAAAGCAGCGCGTTCAGCTTCACTGAAAGCAGCATGTGTTCTGTATTCCCAAATATTATCTAATTGTTCTTGTTCAGCACCATAACGTTCTGCGGCTCTAATAGCATGTGCTTGGCAATAACGACAACCTGTAGCATTGCTGCTAACCCAGGCAATCATTCTTTTTAAGGCAGAAGTTACACGTCCTTCATTTGCCATTACGGCTTTATTTAAATTGA
>CAYREN010000793.1:0-1892 GCA_964423255.1 uncultured Roseivirgaceae bacterium
CACCTTCCGGCGCAAGTAAACCTTTCACTAAAGATGTGCCTAAAGAAATGATTGCAATCAAATCTATTTCAACTAGTCAGTTTCCCAAGGGTTTATAAGATTTATATTTACATCTATGAAATTTTTGACATTATGAGTAGTTAAATTAGGGTCTACCTGTAAACTCTAAGTATCTAAAAGTCAGTAAATTAAATATAAAAAAGTGGTAAAAAAAGCCCCGAAATTGCACATAAATGCGTAAATTCGGGGTGATCGTTAATTTTACAAAATTTATAAAACCAAATTTTATTTTGCACGTCTTACTTTTTCCAGATAATCAACTTCATGACCTTTCCTATACCGTCTTTTTAAAATCTGAACTTGGTCAAATTTATCAATCCATACCGTGGGATGAATTGGCGGATCATTTCACCTCGGAGATTCCAAAATCCAGATTTGGACGAAAGCCGATATTTAGTATTGCCGGAGGTCTAGGGTTAATGTTTTTGAAACATTATCTCGGTTTAAGTGATAAAAAATTGATTGAACGATTGAATTCGGATTGGCAATTACAATATTTCTGTGGTGTTAAAATTCGATTCACACATCCTATCCGTGATAAGGATATAGTAAGTAGATGGCGCAAATATTTTGGAATTCATATGGATATCGATAAGCTACAGGATATATTGAGACAAGCATGGAAGCCATATTTGAATGATACCCATGTATTGATGGATGATGCTACTTGCTATGAATCTTATATCAAATATCCTACGGATGTAAAATTACTCTTTGATTGTAGCCAATATCTGTTCGGCACGATCAATGAACTATGTGAGACCTATGGTATTGTTAAGCCAAGGACGAAATACAAATTTCAAAATCGCAAGCAGACCAATTATTCGAAGCTGAAGAGAAAACCTAAAAACAGGACAAAAAAGAGAATACGAGAACTTTTGTATTGGACACAAAGGGGGATTGGGATTTTACAAGAGATTCTTAATCAAAATCCACATTTACATGCAGATGTAGTGTTATGTTATCCGATCTATGATAAGCTCAATAAAATACAAGCCATCTATGGACAACAATACATGAAATTCCAAAATCCAGATAAAAAGATAAAAAATAGAATTGTAAGTTTGTTTAAACCGTATCTACGTCCGATCGTAAGGGGAAAAGCAGGCAAGAAGGTAGAATTTGGAGCAAAAGTGAATGTATCTCAAGTGGACGGGATCAATTTTATAGAGCATTTAAGCTATGAAGCTTTTCATGAAGGGGTACGGATGTGGAAAAGCATTTTGAAGCATAACAAGCGATTTGTTAAATGTAGCCAATATGCAGGAGATCAAATCTATGCCAACAACAAGAACAGAAAGTACACGACCCGTAAGGGAATAGTTACGAGTTTTAAAAAAAAGGGGAAGCCATCCAAGGGAGAAGAACAGGAAAAGATAATACGCGAATCCTTAGCCAAGGGCAGAGCCACGGTCCTGGAAGGCAGTTTTGGTAATGAGAAAAATCACTATGGCTTAAGAAAAGTAAAGGGAAGAAATCAATTCACGGAGATTGCCTGGATCTTTTTTGGCATCCATACGGCCAATGCAGTAAAAATGTCCAAGAAGATGAATCACCAAAACTCCGAAAAGTCCACCGTCAGTCAAGCCGCATAAAAAAAACCAAAAGAATCGAGGGAGTGGTCTGTCCAATAGTGAAATATTGAGAAAAAAGATAAAAAAAAGCCCAAAATAGCCATCAAAGCATAACGCAATGGCTCTGCGCAGTTTATTTATTTTTGAAAATATCCAAATATAAGTTGGTTGCACTAACTCTCAAGCACTTTTCAGGTAGACCCTACATATTCTCTTAGTGCTCTCACTTCATTGTTTGGCATAAAACTTTTCTCTAAA
>CAYREN010000794.1:0-1888 GCA_964423255.1 uncultured Roseivirgaceae bacterium
ACATTACGTAAAGTGTGTAAAATACTATATGATATCCGAATCATAAACTATCACTTTTTCCCAAAGGCTGGAAAAATCTTCGATGAATTTTTTATGCGCAGCATGCTCTTGATATATATTATGATCGCCAATGTCTTTAAACCAAACAATTAAAGCAAACGCAAAAGAAAGATCTACAACGCCTCTGTCATCTGTGGATGCTGGGACACCTATTTCTGCTTTACTGACTTCTTTTACATTGGAGACAAGATCTGTTAAGCCCTGCTCAAAGTCTTTCTTCTTTTGCTCACTTACATCATCTTTGACCCAGAAGTAAACACTATGCAACAGCATCCCTTTTTTTGCATTTTTGTCGATTGAAACTCGTCGACTTTTTGCATTTGTTGCATGATACCCCAAAGAACCTGATCCCGCAAGAACTAATGATGATGCCTTTAAAAATTTTCTTCTGTTTTTCATTTCGTTTTCAATTTGTGTGTTTTAAAACTACTAAATTAATACGATAGACTTTATAAATTTTCAACTATTAAGTTATTGAACTATTTTTACTCTGAGGTATCTCATTTTAATAATACTACTTTTGAAACCGTATGTTTGATCAATCACTTCCTCTTGCCGAAAGAATAAGACCCGCAGCACTCGAAGACCTCATCGGCCAAGAACATTTGGTTGGAGAAGGAGCTATATTAAGAAAAGCTATTGCCGCCGGTTCGATCCCATCAATGATCTTTTGGGGACCGCCAGGTGTTGGAAAAACTACGCTGGCCAACATCATTGCAAATCAGGTGAAAGTACCATTTCATACCTTGAGTGCAGTTAGTGCTGGGGTAAAGGACGTAAGAGAGGTGATCAAGAGGGCAGGCAGAATCAATAGAACCATATTATTTATTGATGAAATTCATAGATTCAATAAGTCGCAACAGGATGCCCTGCTTGGTGCTGTAGAGAAAGGAGTAATCACTTTAATCGGCGCAACCACAGAAAATCCATCATTTGAGGTGAATGCAGCCCTCCTATCCCGCTGTCAGGTGTATGTTTTGAAAGCTCTGGATAAAAATGATCTTTTGAAACTTTTAAACTTGGTAATGGAGAAAGACAGCAAGCTAAGTAAGTTAAAAATAAATATAGTCGAAACATCTGCTTTGTTACAATTGGCTGGAGGAGATGCCCGTAAATTGCTGAATATATTTGAGTTGGTTGTGGACTCGATAAAGGAGGATGAAATAGTAATTGACGATCGTATTGTCATGGATATTGCCCAACAAAAAGTAGCATTGTATGACAAATCCGGAGAGCAACATTACGATATCATTTCTGCTTTTATCAAATCGATGAGAGGAAGTGACCCAAATGCCGCAATATATTATTTGGCTCGAATGATAGAAGGAGGAGAAGATGTTAAATTCATTGCTCGTCGACTGGTAATTTTCGCATCTGAAGATATAGGAAATGCAAATCCTACGGCTATCGTGATTGCAACAAATTGTTTCCAAGCCGTGTCGATGATTGGATATCCTGAATCAAGAATAATACTTTCACAATGCACCACATATCTTGCTTCATCTCCAAAAAGCAATGCTGCCTATGTTACAATAAAAGATGCACAAGCTTTAGTTCAAAAAACTGGTGATTTACCCATACCTCTCCATTTAAGAAATGCCCCAACCAAATTTATGAAGGATCAGGATTATGGCAAAGGTTATAAATATGCCCACAATTATTCGGGTAATTTTGCGACCCAAGAATTTCTTCCCGACGAAATATCAGGCACTAAAATTTACAACCCCGGAGACAATACTAGAGAAAATGAAATGAGAAAAAGACTCAAGGTCTTATGGAAAGAAAAGTATGGGTATTAGTTTAGGATTTTTTGGATAGTTTTTTTTGG
>CAYREN010000795.1:0-1882 GCA_964423255.1 uncultured Roseivirgaceae bacterium
TTTTCGAATCAATGAAATCGGGTTTTAATTTTTCAATTCGTATCTCTATATTACTTTCTTTAAGCATTACCCAACACTCTTCTTTTTTAGCCCATTCTCCATATAATGAGCCTGGAGCATTCTTTTTAATAAATGATTCAACATCTTCCATTAAATCAAATAGTGTTGTTTTTAGGTTTTCGCTTAATGACTGTTTCTTCCATATTTTGTATAAATCAATTTTATATTCTGTCTTAAAATGTAATAAAGCAACAGAATAAGGAACTGTAATATATCTCATATCTCCAATTGCATTAGGTTTAACGCCATACAATTTTTCTGCTGTTTTAAACATTATAGCCTTCGAAACAGCATCTTCGTAAAAAATATTGTCCGGTTTTTTTGGCATATTGTAGTTTAAAAATTGAACGTAATTTTTTTGGCTACCTCTTACAACTATATGAGGTCCAATTACTAACTTCTTACCATTCCATACTTCTTCATAACTATTCACATATTTTGCAAGTAATTCTTTAGTAACCATTTGTCCTCTTGGATTTCTAATATCAAATGCCTTCCGTCTTGCCGGTGTAAAGCCTTCTTTTAACCTGGCATTTTTATATTGACCACGAGCCCTTTCATAAAACCATCTTGTTTGAATATTAGAACCTTCAACAGGAGGTGACCAAATAGAACGTGAAATTTTTTCAAGATCTACATGAAAAGGTTTGTTTGAACTTAAATCAGAAGTTGAAACCTTGTTTTGAGTATTTGCATATTCGGCAATACGATTTACAATCTCATCAAAATTGTCTCGTTTTTTTACAACCGTTAGTTTTGTTTGAACATAGATTTTGTCTATATCAACCTTGTCTTTTTTCCAGGTATGGTATATAGATGCGATTGTTTGGCCCCCATTAACTATCTGAAAATCTTTTGCCCAAACAATTTGCTGTTGTCCATCAGGGGCTGCAATTATTTTCAATTCATCTGCTGTAGCTGCAATGCCATTGTTAAAAGCAAGAAACATATGAGACTCTTCTTTTATGGTTTTCCGAATCCCTTTGTTTATTTTTCCTGTAAACTGTAAGAATGAACGCACATTTTGTTCCAGTAATCTTGATCCATATTCTTCATAGATATTTGCAAGAGTTACCCCGGGAATTAAAGCAAGATATGTTTCATAGTCTTCGTTTTCACCAGGTGATTTTAAACAGGGAATTGTTTTTCCGTAATCTTCAAAATTAATTTCAATCGGGACACGTGACTGATCCGAAAGGTTGAATAAATATTCGATATCAATTACACGTGTGAAAATAGAATATCCTGAAATTATTTTAGTGTTTTTTATATCAGATTTGAAAATACCATTTGTCAGAATAAAAATATTTACTCTGGATAAATATTCTTTGACCTCTTCAACTTCAGCAAGTGTGTGGGCTAAATCAAATACTTCCGAGGATTCTTCTATTTCATTAATATAATCTTTGTATACAGCATTTCTGAAAAAACGTTCAACTTGGTTATTTGAAGATTCAGCTTCTTGTTTTGTTAATGTAAAGGGGGCTTCTAAACCTTTAAATACAGTAATAAACAAATCCAACGTTTCATAGTTTTCTGAAAGGGCGTATCCGTTTAATTTATGCATGGTTCTTCCAAGTCTGTCTTCTTTCCTGTCAAAACATATCCTCGCATTTTCTGTCTCTCCTGCTTCCGCTAATAAGACAATGGCGAATTGAGTAAATAATTGCTCCTGAACCGCCCCTTCCTCTTCTGAAACCTGGGTTGACTTAATCTCCTGTAATAGCTCGTTATAAAAATTTTCAATTTTCATGATAAATCAAAATTTTTGTTACTACTCAGCAGGAATTAAATTTTGATTAGCCAAACACGATAGCGTATC
>CAYREN010000796.1:0-1881 GCA_964423255.1 uncultured Roseivirgaceae bacterium
ATTAAAATTATAATAAATAAACATAACGCAATAAATACCTTTGTGGATTGAATATTAAAATGGCCCAAAGAAAGAAAAACAATTTTCCTTTTTCATTTACACAAATCCCCAAGTTATTATCCTGGGCAGCAAAACAAGAATACTTTTCATTTTTTAATGGAAATGAATTTCCTGCACTTCACGGTCCTTTTACAAGGATACTGTTTGTAGGAAGAAGGTCTTATCTGGAAAGTAATGACAATTCATTCACAAAGTTAAATGAGTTAGTTGATAAGACTGAAGATTGGTTGTATGGCTATTTTTGCTATGACTTAAAAAATGAAATTGAATCACTCGTAAGCAATAACCCAATTTCAATTCCGGTCAATCACCTTGGCTTTTATATTCCAGAAATTGTTATTCATATCCATGCAGATAAAATAACTATTGAATCTTTTGATGATCCTGAAGAAATCTATAATGAAATAATTACCTGGAATTCTAACAATAAGAATATCGCGCATGAAATTGGGAAACTGACATCTTCTACCTCAAAAAGAAAATACATGGAGCATGTGCAGAGGATCAAATCTTCAATAATTGAGGGTGAATTTTACGAATTGAATTATTGTATAGAATTTACGGCAAATGCAGATTTTTTTGACCCATTGAACAATTATCTTCAATTGAATGAAATATCACCTATGCCTTTTTCTACTTTAATGAGGATTGGCAGTGTTTACCTAATTTGTGCTTCTCCAGAAAGATTTATAAAAAAGGAAAAAGAAAAAATAATCTCTCAACCCATAAAAGGTACTTCCAGAAGAAGTTTTGATAAACAAGAAGATGATTCTTTAAAAGCAGCATTGAAAAATAGTGAGAAAGAACGTGCAGAAAATTTGATGATAGTAGACCTTGTTCGCAACGATCTGGCCAAGAGCGCAATAGCAGGAAGCGTAATAGTTGAAGAGCTTTTTGGTATTTATACTTTTAAAAAAGTCCATCAAATGATTTCGACAGTTATCGCAATTCAAAATAATAGTACCTCAAATGTTGATGTCATAAAGAATGCTTTTCCTATGGGAAGTATGACCGGCGCACCGAAGATTAGGGTGATGGATGAAATTGAATCTTTGGAGGATACGGCAAGAGGATTGTATTCCGGATCTGTTGGTTATTTTAATCCACATCAAGATTTTGATTTTAATGTGGTCATTCGATCAATTATATATAATTCTGAAACAGGTAAAATCTCGTTTCATGTCGGCAGTGCAATCACGTATGATTCAGATCCGGAATATGAATACAATGAATGCATGCTCAAAGCAGAATCCTTAATGGATTTATTAACATAAATTTGCCAGTTAATGGTTGCATTTTTTGTTATTGTAGCTTTGCATGACAGTCAAGTAGTGAGCCAAATTAATTTTATTATAATGAAAATATTAACTCTGCCAATATGTCATAATACCTGCATTATGATTATATTTGCAAACTATTTTTCCAAAGGAAATAAAAAATCAAGGTGAATTAAATGGAAAATGTAATTGGAGATATTGATATAATTTCAGAAAAGGAAAAGAATGATGAAATTATACTTATAAGTGAAGAAAAGAAGACTGGCAAGAGAAAGAAACTTTATGTAGAAAGTTATGGGTGTCAGATGAACTTTTCTGATAGCGAAATTGTTACATCCATTTTAACTAAGGATGACTTTGAAACAACTTCTGATGCAACAAAGGCAGACCTTATTTTAATAAATACATGCTCTATTCGTGAGCGGGCTGAACAAACTGTACGCAATCGACTAAATCATTTTAATGGGATAAAAAAGAAACGTCCCGAGTTGACTGTAGGTGTACTTGGATGTATGGCCGAACGTCTCAAAAGCAAGTTACTGGA
>CAYREN010000797.1:0-1871 GCA_964423255.1 uncultured Roseivirgaceae bacterium
CTGCCGTTGTAGTTAAGTCATCAGAAATGATGAATAATACATTTAGTTTTTTATCCGCTTGATTGCAGGCCGTACCAAGCAGAATGAATAATAAAATAATGTTTAGATGTTTCATGGGGTTTTGGATATAAATTAAGTCAATCAATGCAAGTTAATAAATCCTTCCTATACTGAACCCTTCTTACCTCTCCAAACAGGCTTCGGAGGATAAATATTGATCTGAGTTGATGAAGTATTATTAATTATGGTGGTTCCATCCACCATTTTATTTGTAATTTTGGTGAATGGAACCACCAAATATTATCTTATGAAAAATCTGATTGAAAAATCTGAATTTAATATCCGTTCAACAAACTACAGTTATCAGCGCGATGTAACAGGGAACATTAATTGGGAATGGAGAATGAATGGAATTGTTGGAGCAAGGGGAACGGGCAAAACCACATTGTTATTACAAAAACTAAAACAACTTCAAAATAACAATCATGAAGTATTATATGTCAGGTTAGATGATTTCTACTTTACAGAAAATAAGTTAATTGACCTGGCAGAAACATTTCGGAAAGGCGGGGGGGAATATTTATACCTGGACGAAGTGCATAAATATAAGGGATGGGCCAGGGAACTAAAAAATATTTATGATTCCATGCCTGCATTAAAAGTTGTTTTTTCAGGGTCTTCAATCATTGAACTTACAAATCAGGAAACAGATCTGAGCCGGCGCGCATTGATGTATGAAATGACCGGTCTTTCATTCCGGGAATATTTGCACATGGCTGGGATTCTTACCTCACCAGAATACACATTAAAAGATATTATTAAAAATCATCGCGATATATCTTATGATATAATTTCAAAGACCCCTATTCTCAAACATTTCAATAATTATCTTAAAAATGGTTTTTACCCCTATTTTCTTGAAGTTCATCGAAATTATCTATCCACCCTGGAACAAATCATCAGAACTATTATAGAAACAGATTTAAGGTTTATAGAAAATTTTGATGTGGCTAATAGCCAAAAGATATTAACCCTTTTGCGGATACTGGCTTCATCTTCCCCCTTCAAGCCCAATATCACAAAAATTAGTGAAAAAACGGGATTGCACAGGCAAACTGTTTTGCAATATCTTCAATATTTAGAAAAAGCTAAATTGATAAAGTTGTTAAACCTCCCTGACAAATTCATCAGTAGGCTACAAAAACCAGACAAGGTATTTTTAGACAACCCGAATCTGTTTTATGCATTAAACCCTGAAATGGTGAATATTGGTAGTTTGCGCGAAACATTTGCTTCAAACCAATTATCAGTAAAACACAAAGTATTTCTACATGACAACGCTGACTTTTTAGTAGATCATAAATATATCATCGAAATAGGAGGGAAAAACAAAGACAAGCATCAGATCGATAATCTTGAAAATGCATTCTTATTTGTTGATGATATTGAAATTGGCCACAAAAACAGAATCCCGCTTTGGCTGTTGGGCTTTTTGTATTAACCCACTCAGTTATCCGATCTGTCGCAATTGCATTGCGACTGAAATTATTATGGGGTAAGGGAGGAAATTGATTGAATTGACATCTGGGTAGTTCGGATTGCAACCGCCAGCGAGGCAAGAATCCTAAGCATCATTGCTTTGACATGCCCTGCGGAACACGTTGAAGAGTTGGCCCTTCAAAACCCCAGTGGTGAAAAAGTCTTCATTTTCCCCAGCATCATCTGATTGGTATGTATTTTCGTCCATGCAGGGTCTCTTGCAAAGGACCCTGCAAAAGAGGTAGATCGAATGACAGAAGACCCTGCTATGACAGAAAATGTTTAGATATTTCATGGGGTATTGGATATAAATTCAATCGATCAATGCAAGA
>CAYREN010000798.1:0-1870 GCA_964423255.1 uncultured Roseivirgaceae bacterium
CCAATCGCATATCCTAAAATTCCAATAGTAAGTCCTGATATAATTAAATCCTTATTTTTCAATGCTCCGGCAACAACAGGAACAAATGGTGGTGAAAAAGTAAGCGCTGTAATTGTAATTATCGTAGTGTCTGTATCAACTTTAAAAATATAGGAAAGAAATACGTGAATTGCCATAGACCCTATCACAACCAAAGCAACAAAACCGAAAAGATTGAGATATTCGATATTAATCATAAGTGAAAGATCTCCCATAGATGCTACAACAAGTGAAAATACAATGATGAAATACATCCCCATTTGAAAAGTATATTTCATTTTATTGATTGGTTTCCAGTTGCTGAAAATCAACCCCAACGTGGTAATTGACAATATTACTGTTACCATTTGAAATGCCTCTGGCACCAAAAGGCTTATCCCTGCTCCTATGGCTACTATGATAAGTGAACAACCCAAACTCGCTATTAATTTCAGTAAACCTCCATTTGAAAATATTCCTTCAAAACTTTCAATAACTCCATACTGATCATCTTTAGATGCTGATGAAAAATCGTCATGATTTGCCTTGAAACTAGGAAGAAAAGTATTAAAAAGTCGTTGTGCTACGGTCAAGAGAAATAACAGACATACCGCTCCAATTATCATATCATACGAGTGAGTCAATAAAAATATATTTGTATCAATATCAAGAGCGGTACCAATAACAGCAAGATTAGGGGTGCCACCTGTATAAAGACCTACTAATAAGCCTGCTATTTTCCAGGATTCATCTATCTGATCTTTATATATAAAATATCCAATAAATATCGCAACCAATAAAGAAGCCATTGCTAACATTAAAGAAAACAATGCCCCTTTTGCCAAACCTAGCCATTTCTTAATATCCATGGAAAAAAGGAGCAAAGGAACAGCCAATAGAATTACTATAGAAATGAGTGCATTTTGGGTAAATGCAATTTGATTTACAACAATATCGGTATCATCAATTAATCCTTGTTCAAACAATTGTTGTACTTCATTGGAGGAAAGTGAAGATTTGCCATGCAATAATTCGAAAAGGCGTTTACTGGCTTTGGGAAAAATACCAATATTGCCAAAAACCAACCCAAAAAAGTATGCCAAAACTACGGCACCAATTTTATCTAAAATTTTGATTTTTTGTGATAAGTAGATGATTAATACTGGAAAAAGAAAATAAAATAAAACGAGA
The DNA here is from genome assembly GCA_964423255.1 of uncultured Roseivirgaceae bacterium. Taxonomy (GTDB): domain Bacteria; phylum Bacteroidota; class Bacteroidia; order Cytophagales; family Cyclobacteriaceae; genus JAAUQL01. The sequence goes on from CAYREN010000798.1 coordinate 1,210, forward strand.
AGCAGAATCATTTTCCAACAACATTTTCTTCATTAATCAAGGTCAATATTTTTTAAATGATTATAACTCCCCGATGAATTTATCAGCTATGAATAAAAACAAATTACTCTCCCTGCGCCAAAGAATAACCTTTTTCTCCATCGAAGGTGTACAAGTTTTCTGTTTTGATAAAATCATACCCGGCTTCTTTAATTTCATGAAGTAGAGACAAAATCTGATCATGCGATATAGATTTGTCATTTTTCTCGGTCACAAATCTACATCTCCAGTGATCTGAACAGAATGTTTCGGGATGCCCATCGGGATACACCTTCACTCCACGATTTGTAATCATAGTAAAATTCAGTCCGTGTCTTTTGATTTTCTCAAGCACTTCTCCCAGCTTATTAGGATCTCTGCCATCTTCATCCCAATCTAAAAACACGTCAACTCCAACAAGTTCTTTTTTTGCTTTAGGATGCTTGGTAATTTTAATTTTACTCATCGTGTCACCTTCATTGTAATGGACAGGTCTCAATCTTACCGGCTCCTGTCCAAGCCTGAGAATAACCTCTTTGGCAAACTCTTGAGTCCACACCTTACGTAAAGAATCTTTATTGTAAATATCTGTTGTGTGAATTCCATCTTCAATGGTTTTGAGCCAGGCATTTTTTATTTTTTC
>CAYREN010000799.1:0-1868 GCA_964423255.1 uncultured Roseivirgaceae bacterium
TAAATCCAAAATATTTCAAGGATTGTTCCGATGCCATTTTGATGACCACACGTGGAGGTAATTCGTATGATCGGACTTTTATGAAAAGTTTTATTCGACCGGGAATCGGATTGCAAAACTGGGTTTCGAGATCCAATTATCCAGCCCTTAATATCGTACAAACAGGCCATGAAGAAATGTCAATTTATGTAAACCAGGATTATGCTCAGCCTACCGCTCATCTGCACCGATATACACTGCGCATCGATGGTTTCACTTCAGTGAATGCCCCATATAAAGGTGGTGAGTTGATGACCAAACCAATCCAATTCACTGGGGATAAGCTAATGATTAATTTTGCGACATCAGCGGCAGGATATGTAAAAGTTGAGATACTCGATTTAGACGGGACTACAATTGATGGATTTGAATTGGAGCATGCTAAAGAAATTATTGGAAATGAAATTGAAAAAGTTGTTAGTTGGGCTGGAAATCCAGATTTAAAACAACTAAATAATAAAACAGTCAGGCTTAGGTTTGTGATGAAAGATGCGGATTTGTATAGTATTCGATTTAAATGAAAATATTTATTAGAGTGGGAAAATTATAATAGATCAATACCACACTTCTATCAAAAAGTATATCGAGGTTTCCATAATTTTATCGCATTGATGCCCATGTCCATTTTCCTATTAACTGTAGTTGTTAATGAGAATAAAATGACTTAGCAGGTTTTATATAGCCTTACAAAACCGGTTCAGAAAACTGATAAAAAATGTTAGCATTTTATTGATGGTTACTGGATTTCAAAAGGCCACACATCACTTCATCAACATATCGATTTTGAAGGTATCTAAATAATCCATGGATAAGGTAAGATATGCTGTGCGGACGAAATTCATATTGCTTTTGGACAGTAATTTACGATGAGGATAATGGGAATACATTAAATAGTTAGCCTAAATAATTAAATAAATAGTAAAATGAATAAATCAATTTCAACTTTCGCAGTCTTAGTATTATTACTTGGAGTAACGGGGTACAATTTCTCCATAAGTAAGCAATTGAAAGAAAATAAAATAATAGATGTTGAAAATACTAACATAATTGATATTGGTTCAGGACTTGAACTATTTACTAGCCATTATCTGATTGAGTCTTTAAACAATGTTTCACTAAAACTTCATACGCCCATTGACAAAGGTGCGGTTATGAATTTCGATAATCCATGGGAAGGGCCGTTTTCGGCATATTGTACAGTAATAAAAGATGGTGATTTATTCAGGTTGTATTATAGAGGAATTCCAATAGCTGGTAAGGACGGAAATGATAGCGAGAATACCTGTTATGCTGAGTCTACTGATGGAACTACCTGGATAAAGCCCAACTTAAAAATTTATAAGATTGACGGAACATTAAATAATAATGTTGTTCTGGCTAATGCCGCACCCGTCACTCATAATTTCAGCCCATTTATTGACAAAAATCCAAATGCAAATCCAAGACAAAAATATAAGGCACTTGGCGGAACTTCAGAAAGTGGATTAGCCGCTTATGTGTCTGAGGATGGCATACATTGGAATCTCCTAAAAAAACCAGTGTTCAGCAAGGGTATTTTTGATTCACAGAATGTTTCATTCTGGTCAGAAAGTGAAAAATTATATGTCTGCTATTTTAGAACATGGTCTGGGGAAGGTTATAATGGTTTTAGATCTGTGAGCCGTACCACATCAAGGGATTTTATCCACTGGGAGGACCCGGTTAAAATGAAATTTGGAGATACACAAATGGAACATCTTTATACCAATCAAACATCACCTTATTACAGGGCACCGCATATTTATATATCCGTAGCTGCCAGATTTATGCCAAAACGCCAGGTGATTTCT
>CAYREN010000800.1:0-1864 GCA_964423255.1 uncultured Roseivirgaceae bacterium
TTTCGAAGCCATTCTACACGCGCCACTTCATAATATGTTGCATAATTGCCATAGTACACATAGCCCATTTTGTCGGTCTCTGCATATCTTACCCTAATATTTATGTTTTGTGATAGCATGGTTTATTTATAAATTTTGGCCTTGTTCAAAGCCTGTTGAAATCTTTTCGCATTGATGGCGTGCTGCCTAATATTGGATGCAAAATTATGATAACCGGAAAAATCTTCCTTGGCACACATATAAATATAATTATGCTCTTGATAATTGAGCACAGCATCAATTGTGGTGATAGACGGAAAATTGATTGGCCCTGGTGGCAAGCCTGTATATTTATAAGTATTGTAAGGGGAGTCTATTTCTTTATGGATATTTAATACTCTTTTTATTGTAAAATCTCCAACAGCATAAATCAAGGTAGGGTCTGCCTGCAAAGGCATATTCCTTTTCAAACGATTTAAATATAATCCCGCAACAATTGGCCCTTCTTCATTGTGATATATCTCTGCTTGCACTATCGAAGCCAATATTGTTACTTGTATTGGATCCATTCCCAAATCACTGGCCTTATTTATCCTTTCAGTATTCCAAAATCGATTATACTCTTTGTGTAATCTTTTCAATAAGTCTTCTCCGGATATTATCCAATACACTTCATATGTATTTGGTATAAACATGCTTCTGAAAGTTTCCGGTTCAAACCCAAAAGATGCTGCAGTATTATTGGACTCAATTGTATTTAAAAAATCTTGCTGATCAAGCTCCAGGTTTTTTGTCAATTTTTCGGCGACTTCTGCCATCAACCTGGCATTGTTGAAAGTAATTCTCACGGGTGATTGATCTCCAGCTCTCAACATTCGAATTACCTCAATATTATTAGAGTTTTTCCGAATCAGATATTTACCAGGCTTAACCAAATTATTATATTTCATGAGTTTTGCCAGCATCCCAAAAGATACTGCTTCATTCACAAACTTTTCATTGTAAATAATCCTCTGTACATCTTCAAAATTTGCCCCTGTTGGGATGAACAAGTATCTATCTTCTTTGTCCAATAAAAAATTGGGCGTGTATATTACTTGATAAAAGTAAAAACTAAATGACGACAACAGCATTGTCATGATCAGCACTCCCAATATCAATATCTTTCTTTTATCCATATCTGGTGACAAAAATAGCTAAAAATTCATCTGTAACAATTTATGAAATATCTAAGCTAAATATTATTGAAACTAAAAAATGCCACAAGCAAGTTGATAGTATTATTTCTTTGAAATAATACTATTAGATTGAAGCTAAAAATGTAGATCAAATGTTAAAACTTGGTGATTTGAGGTTTTTTCGTCAAATTGAAAAACTTTTATCCTTGCCTATCCACATCAGGAAATATGAGAAAATCTAAAGCAATTTTTTTAAAACTTTATGAGGATAATCCTGAGCAAAAGAAAATTGATGCTATAATAAATATCCTTCAAGATGATGGAATTATAATATATCCTACCGATACAGTTTATGCTTTAGGATGTAGTATAATGAGCAAAAATGCTATCTCTAAACTGGCAAGACTAAAAGGAATTAAGCCTGGAAAGGAAAGGTTTTCACTAATATTCGAAAGCTTAAGCCAGGTTGCTGACTATGCAAAAAATATTTATACACCTGTTTTTAAGGTTATGAAAAAGGCATTTCCCGGTCCATTTACATTTATATTGCCCGCTACCAATAAGCTACCAAAGTCACTAAATACTGCAAAAAAAAATATTGGTGTTCGTGTACCAGACAATAAAATTCCCAGAGCTATAGTTCATCAATTGGGATATCCGATAATAACCACATCCATAAGAGATGAAGATGAAATAATAGAGTATTC
>CAYREN010000801.1:0-1862 GCA_964423255.1 uncultured Roseivirgaceae bacterium
AAAAAACCAATTCCTACCAGAGATGGAGGGAGCATACCAATAGTAGCGCTTTTTGAAAAAGAATTGGGATTGAACACAATTCTATTGGGTCTTGGATTGGATTCTGACGCCATTCATTCACCAAATGAAAGCTTTGGAGTGAGTAATTTTATAAAAGGAATAGAAACCATAATATTGTTCCATAAGCACTTTGCATTGCTCAATAAATAATTTTGCTACTCAATTGATTCATCGATATCATGTCACTTTAAATACATTACCGAATATTAAAAATATTCATCTTTGACATTTAAATATTATGCGAAGTAGATTATGAAAAAGTTGTCTGTTTTATTCTTTATATTTTTTGTCCTACAAGGTCTTAGTGCTCAAATTCTTGAGCCGGCAATTTGGAGTCTTGATGTTTCTAAAAAAGAAGTAAAGATTGGCGAAGAAGTTGAATTGATATTCAAAGCAATTATTGATCCTGATTGGTATTTATATTCATCAGATTTTGATCCTAATGTTGGGCCAATGGTTACAGAGTTTACTTTTGAACCCAATTCCGGCTATGAGTTGACTGGGAAAATTGTACCCGTTCATCCAAAGAAAAAATATGATGAAATTTTTGAAGGTGATGTCACCTATTTTAAGGGTGTAGGAGAGTTTCGTCAGAAAATAAAAATAACAGGTGAAAATCCTGTGATCAGAGGTAATTACACTTATCAGGTTTGTTCGGATATTGATGGGAAATGCATTCCGTTTGATGATGATTTCACTTTTGACAACTTTAAAGTAATTGCAATAAGCGAAAAGCCTGATGGAAAATCTACACAGTCAATTAAAACACAAATTTTACAGCTTCCTAACTCTCAACAATCTTCGAATTCAGGAGGGATATTAAAACCTGCTTTATGGACCTTTAGTCTTTCCAATAAATCTGCTGAGGCAGGTGATGAATTGGATCTGATTTTTGAAGCAAACATTGATGATGGTTGGTATTTATATTCAACTGAAATTGATTTGAATCCCGGACCTATCCCAGCAACATTTAGTTTTGTTGGAAGTGATAGTTATAAACTAATTGATAAAATAAAACCTATTGGCGCCAAGAAGAAGTTTGATAAAATTTTTGTAGGCGACGTGACCTATTTTGAAAATAATGCTGAGTTTCGTCAGAAAGTAAAAATAAACAAAAAAGGATTTGATATTTCCGGCACAATAGAATATCAGGTCTGCTCAGATGTAGATGGAAAGTGTATCCCTTTCGAAGAGGATTTTAGTTTTCGTGTTGATGGGCTTTCCTCCAATATGGTTACCAAAAAAAGTAGTGGAGAAAATTCAAACTTCCTTAACTCAAGAGATACGCATTCACCTTATTCTTTGTTAAGCTTCATGGTTATTGCTTTTTTGGCAGGATTGGCAGCTCTTTTTACACCATGTGTTTTTCCCATGATACCCATGACGGTCTCTTTCTTTACTGGTAAATCAAAAAATAAAAAGAATGGAATCCGAAATGCTTTAGTTTATGGTTTTTCGATAGTACTCATTTACACTTTAATTGGGTCTATTGTTGCACCTTTTATGGGTCCTGAAATTGCCAATGAATTAGCTACTAACTGGATTCCAAACCTTATATTCTTTACCGTATTTGTGATATTTGCACTTTCATTTTTTGGATTATTTGAGATTACCCTTCCAAATTCATGGGTAAATAAAGCTGACAAACAAGCTGACAAAGGTGGAGTGCTTGGTATATTTTTTATGGCGTTTACCTTAGTTCTTGTATCGTTTTCATGTACCGGACCAATTGTAGGAAGTATATTGGTGGAAGCTGCGGGAGGGATGGTATTGAAACCCATTCTTGGCATGTTTGCTTTTGC
>CAYREN010000802.1:0-1837 GCA_964423255.1 uncultured Roseivirgaceae bacterium
ATGGGTATTTCAGATAAAATATTGTAATTGATTTATTCTTATGCATCCATAATTATAGTCTGATTATTAAATCAGAACCTGCTTGTTGACTCAGTATTACCGTGCATTATTCTAACCAATTATAGTGTTGGAGCAATTAGCAAAACATAATTTACTACATTTCTTTCGCTTAGCATTTTAGTAGATGTAAGTCCTTATTCAGGGGATACGGAACAGTAGAAATGAACAATCATTTTTAAAAAATCAATGATTATACTTGACTTATTAACAATTATTACATTAATTCATGGTAGGATATTTACAATTTATAATTGATTTTATCATACAAGTCAATGTGAATATCTCTTTTAATAAATGAAAACAGCCTCTGTTTAATTTTAGCAAGGTTTTATTCTGTTTTCAATACCTGAAGGATACTTCTTGGAATAATCTAAAAGCACAATTTTGATTGTGTTCGGATTAGTATGCTTTAAAATTGAAATAGTGAATGAAATACTTGCATTTATAACAAACATATATTTACAAAATCAGGCTTTTTATTATAATCCAAAAGCCAAAATTGAAATTCATTTTCTCGCAACTTTAGGATTTAGCGAGCCATTTGAAAAACAAAAGGGGAAATTATGTTACCTCCCTCCATTATATCCAATAAGTCCTGTTCTATTACAGCAAAATACAATACAACATTTTCATATCTCTTTTCGGAATCAATTTAATTTGAATAAATATGGCATAGAAAATATCTGATGCTTTAACCGAATAAGCTCAGATGGAAAAAAGGTAAAGAGCAATTATTTTAAATATTAAATGTGACTGACATGGCGAAGCAGGGTCGTGGTGATAATAATTTTATGTTTACGTATTGAAATAATCCTTAGCAACACTTCTGAAAATTTGCTGAGATTAACCGCAGAATACCACCTGGAAAATGCTAACTCCATTTTGAACTAAAAGTAAAACTTATGATTTTGACGAGAATAAAACTGATAAATGATCTCATTTTCAAAAATATCCGTGCAGAACACAATGAAGGTCTATTACATGGGAAAATGGGTATTGCCATATATCTATTTCATTTGTCTGCACAATTGAAGGGACAGAAATATATTGAATTGGCCAATGAACTAATCGACCAAATATATGATGGGATTGGAATGAAAACGATACCAACTGATTTTGAAAATGGACTGGCAGGTATAGCCTGGGGAATTGAACATCTGGTGAAAAGTGGCTTTCTTGAAGCTGATACTGATGAAATACTCAGGGATATCGATGATAAAATATTTCTGTACATTACTACAAACCAACATATTCCGATCGATCTGAAAAACGGCCTTCTGGGATATGGGTATTACTTGCTTTCCCGCCTCAAAGGAAAAGATTTGAAGCATGCTAAAGATCATGATTTTCTGCTAAAGCGATTATTGATCACCGTTATAAACAGCATGTATGAGATGATAGAAGAAAAGGAAGAAATATTCAGGGAGCCAATCCATTTCGATAGTACATGGAATCTTCCCTTTATACTAACTTTTCTCTCGGAAGTAAGGGCATTAAACATTTATACCCATAAAATAGACATCATGCAAAAAAGACTTTCATTAATCGCCAGGGCAGTCTATCCAATAAATTTTGGGAACAGGTTATTCTTGTTGCTGAGCATGGGGAAAGTTAATGTAATATCAAAAATAGTAGCATTTCAGGAACACTCCTTTCTGTTGAAAGATGGACTTGATGAGGAAAAAATACTCAAGCAGTTTCAAGACAAAAACGTCCTGGTAGATCATGGACTTGCAGGAATTCAATTGATTTTAGGAAGGTGTAATAGCCCTGATAA
>CAYREN010000803.1:0-1832 GCA_964423255.1 uncultured Roseivirgaceae bacterium
TAAGCGAGTGCAACGCCGCAAATGACTACTTATCGACTTTTTATATTCGTCAATAAATTGTAATGGAGTACTAGAGCTTATCGCTGAATACCTCGTGTTACATTGCGCAAAAAACTGACCATATCAGATAATTCCTTGCTCTCCCCGGCAAGATCTTCCATTTCTTCTATGGCATCTTCAAGGCGTAGATTATTTTTATAGAGGATTTTGTAAGCCTTTCTAATTTGTCTGACTGTTTCGGGTGATATGCCATTGCGTTCCATGCCGACAGAGTTAATGCCATGAGGTCTTGTGGGTCTGCCTCCTACCATTACAAAAGGGGGAATATCTTGAGTAATGGCACTGCCCATAGCTGAAAAACTATAACCACCAATTTGAGTAAACTGATGTACCAGAGTAAAACCACCCAAAATGGCATGATCGCCCATGTGTACATGGCCAGCTATAGATGCACCATTAGCCATAATGACATGATCACCAATAATGCAATCGTGCGCTACATGCGTATAGGCCATGAATAGATTATCACTGCCTATAAGGGTTAGACCATGATCTTGTAATGTTCCTCTATGCATAGTGGTGAATTCGCGAATGACGTTCCTGTCCCCTATTTCCAGTCGTGTCACCTCATCCGCGTATTTTTTATCCTGCGGAGCTTCACCTATGGAAGTAAACTGATAAATCCGGTTGTCCTTGCCTATAGCCGTTGGCCCTTTAATTACCACATGAGAGCCAACCACAGTTCCCGAATCTATTTGTACATCTGACCCTATAATGGAGAAAGGACCAATAGAAACATCCTCGGCAATTTCTGCATTTAAGTCTACAATCGCTTTAGAATCAATCAAATTAACCGTCCACTGCTGCACACATGATATTGGCACTGGCTGCCAATTTACCTTCTACTTCCGCACGACATTCAAATGTCCATATATTACGTCTACTTTTAATAAAAATAGCTTCCAGCATTAATTGATCACCTGGGCCAACTTGTTGCTTAAAACGAGCTTTATCCACACTGGCTAAAAAATAGGTGGTATTTACTCCAAATTTATCGTCTGACTGTGCCGTCAATAAAGCCGTAGCCTGTGCCATCGCTTCAATCATCAAGACACCTGGAAAAATAGGGTTTTTAGGGAAATGCCCTTGGAAAAAAGGCTCATTAAAGCTCACGTTTTTCAAGGCAGACAAACGCACTTTGGGTTCGCATTCAAGCACTTTATCAATTAATAAAAATGGATATCGATGCGGTAAAATTTGCTGAATTTGTAAAATATCTAATTGCCCTGCCATTTTTTTAGCCTTTAATGTGTAGGAAATTTATATGATTTGGAATTTGTAACTTGTTAAAAGAAGTAATGATTTACTATTTTCATGGCAATGATTGAGCAAAAAAACTCAGGTTTAGAACTACTCCGAACAAACAGAAATAGCAGTAATGCCAGAAACCTAAACAGCTTACTAGTACCATTAGTTAGTACTCAGTCACAATTGTATTGCCGGATATAACTCTCTCCAGAGGGGAGACTTGGGTGAGGTAAAGGGGAATCAAATGATTTCTCTATTCCTCAACCTAGTAAGCTCTAATTACAAAGGAAGCTAAATAAATTTGAATTTGAAGAAGAGAATTTTCCATTTTCTCCTCACCCAACCCTCCCCATCAAGGAAGGGCTAATATATATCCATTAATACAATATTGATGAAGCACTAGTCCTGCTTAACTTCCTTAACCTAATCAATGTAAAAAATATAGTAACTATTCAGCATGATTTTGCTAAGGGTGTAGGGTATTGATTTATCAGGCTTCTGAAACAGGACGTTTCAGAGAGCTT
>CAYREN010000804.1:0-1823 GCA_964423255.1 uncultured Roseivirgaceae bacterium
AAGATATGTTTGAGTGTTTTTATTTGTAGCGTTTCTTCTATTTTATTTGCCATCTCCAGGAAATGCTCTGCTTGTGCTTTAGAAAAATCATTATGTATTTCTTCATCGGCACCAGCCAAATGCGAATAAAGACTTATCACATTTAGCGATGGGTTATCATTTAATATTGCTATCAACTCATCAATCTGATTTGCTTCAAAACCCAGCCTGTGCATACCGCTATCAATTTCCACATGGACATTTATAGGCTTTTCTCCTTTGAAATTAATCAATGATCTTAGCTGATCAAGACTATAAATTTCCGGTTCCAGGTTAAATTTTAAAATATTATCAAAACTCTCTGGTGCTGGATTCATCACCATGATCGGCATGTCTATTCCCTGCTCTCTCAGCTCAACTCCTTCATCAGTAAAAGCAACAGCAAGATAGTCCACCTGATCTTTATGGAGTAATTTGGCAACTTCAAAACTTCGATTGCCATAAGCGGCAGCTTTCACCATCACCATTAATTTTACGCCTTTATTTAACCTCGATTTATAGAAATTCAAATTATGAACTAATGCATCCAGATTAATTTCTAAAACCGTTTGATGGACTTTTTTTGACATGGATTGGAAAAGAATAGGATGATATTTATTTATCGAAAATAAAGAAAAACGTTTTCAAGTTGTCCATTTCTCAATTCAAAAATAAAAGCACATTTTGTTAATTGCAATAACTACATATAATGAAAAAATAATTTTGCATGTGTTTTAAGAACTAAAATTATTCGAATTCGTTTTTATTATGGAACTTTGCCCCATGAATGCTATGAAAACGAAAAAAGCCTTTGTTGCAATAATTATTTCAGGTTCTATTTTATTTGGAAATACATTGCCTTTTTATGCTTTGCCAATTCAAACAAATCAAGAAATTATTGTATCAAATTCTGACAGCACTAAAAACAATCAATCGCAGTTGCCGAAAAAAGAGAATGACGAAATTCAAAAGTCAAAATCTACATCAAATCTCACCTATAATTTTATTTACTTCCTGATCACGAAATTTATAAAAGCCAATACAATTTACAGATCGAGGTAAATTGTCAATCTATTTGTTATAATTACACTCTTAAATATTGACTTCTTTATTGATCAGAACACCTTCTTCCAACAATAAGTCATACTTATATCCATAACCAAAATCTTTGTCAAGAGTTACTTTGCCTTCGAACGTCACAATATCACCAACATTTACATGCTCTTGGGTAGTGATGGTAAGATCAAAATTTACTTCTCCTCCAGTTCCATCTTGAATATGAACCCAGTTTTTACCCATAATTTTGGCATTAAACTTTGTGACAAGCCCCTTCACTTTAATAGCTTTGCTCTGTAAATTTTCCTTATTCTCATACAAATTACTCAAAGTTGATATTCCTTCTTCAGTCTCAATATTTAAATCCATTTTTCGCTCTGATTCATTTTTTTCAAAAATTGGCTTCTCCCTACTTTTGTCTTGCATGCTCGAATTCCCGCTTGGACTATCAGACAATCCGCTTAAAAAATAAACCGACTTGAAAGTCCTGTTAAGATCTTTGCTTTGAAAATTTTTCATTTCCATCGCCTGTCCATAATAGTAAGTTTTACCAACCTCCAGCTCTCTTTTTGGAATAGCCATCCAAATAGATTTATCCCCTTCCCGAGCTTTTAGATAGGTATATTTATTGGCCTGAATCACTTCCTCAACCACGATTTTGCGGCTCACATTAGCCATTGTTCTGGGTTTTTCAATAAGTTTACCTTCGATTCTTTTACCCTGCTTTGGCTCGCATGAACTTATAAAAG
>CAYREN010000805.1:0-1818 GCA_964423255.1 uncultured Roseivirgaceae bacterium
GCACATAGCAACATAACAATGCTTGCCCATAATCCTGCACAGATATTAGCAACACACCCTGGCACAGTTTTTTTTTGCTGAATAAAAGCTTTTAAGCTATCTGGAAATAATCTTGCTATATCCCGGTCTTCCAGTAAGAACAGACAAAGCAGAATCACTAACAAGTTGAAAAAAGTATAATTGCCTGTCAATATAATTACACTTTGCAAGATGACAAAAGCGTAACAGGCAAAGATACGAAAAGGTCTGGGCATAAAGACAAAAAACGGCACAACAAGTTCGATAAAAAACACCCCGCCCACACACAGCTTATGAAACCCCATTGACAAATGATGGGCATAATAAGCGACCGGGGATGGTAAAGGTTGCGTTTCATAATGAAAACTCAAAGCGCTTAAGTTCGCCCAACTTGTATCACCACTGGCAATTTTTACTACACCTCCCATAAACATGAAACGAGCTAGCAACCAACGGAATAACAAAACAACAATACCTGATCCCCAGGTAAGCAAAATGGCCAGAAAACCTGTTTCAAGTAGAAAAACATCCCATTGAAAATGGGTAAAGTCCTGACCCACCTCAACAATTGACAAATACAAAACATAACAGACAATTAGTGCGGCTCGGGTAAAAACATTTAACAATAACAAGCTAGACGCTACCATGCCTAGGTAACAAACCAGTTTGAGCATAAAATCTGAAGCGTCAAACCAGAAAACCGTCGGCATAGTCCAAAATTTTTGGCCCGGGTAAAACTGTTCAATTAATGCTAATTTGGCAACAGCGGGTAATATACCATTTGCTCCCACCAGACCTTCAATTTGAACAGCCATCGAGGCAAAAGCAGAAAAGTAGATTAAAGCCAAACCTCGCAGGAACAACCATCTGCTCAATGTATAGTCAGAACTATAATGATTCCAGAAGGACTTAGAAAATACTTTCATCTATTACTGAATATAAAACCTTATGGCGTTTTGCCTGCTATTTTTAACAACCAGCCATCATTACTTTTACAATTATTAGTACCTTTTGCATTGATATCGACTCTGGCATAAGTTCCCTCTAAAGATGCGGGTAAGTTACCACTGACTGAATAACCATTGTTTAATTTGTTAATAGTGACATCAACAGGCTGCTTTTTTATGGTTACAACAACACTCTCAGGATTGGTCAAAGCTGAAGCCACAAATGAAAATTCAGATTCGGGTGCAACCTCGCTTAAATGAACGGGGGTAAATTTGGTGAATTCAGGTTTTTTGCACGCCTTCTTACTACTACTGCTACTTCCATACGCGGATACATTTGTATTAAAAGCTACAAGAAAAAAACACACGCATAATGTAGTGAACTTCATAAATCACCTCTTAGATAGTATTTTTAAAACAACAATAATGAAATACCAACAGACTATCCAAGAATAGAGAACCATCACAATCAGTCCATCTGTATTCCTGAGTACCATATTTTGGGTTATTTCAAACGCTGCTTTACCTTGCTCCAATCCTGATCAAATGTAAACAATTCTTTTGACCCCTTGGCGCTTGCCACCCTTTTAACTCGCTCATTCGTATATGGATGAGTTCTGAAAGTTTCAGGAATATCACCTACAACAGACTCAAGTTGTTTTATAAAAAGCATCGCTCTCATCAAACAAACCATAGGTTGCTAATACTATTCCTATCAATACCGGCGTTTTTCAAGATAGTTGTAGCCTAAAGTCCGCTCTACAGTATCCGACACTATAATATGGACGGTGTACTAGGTTTAATCATGCTGGAGTCGAATCTCCAGAGGAGTATTGGTATTTAAATGAACATC
>CAYREN010000806.1:0-1815 GCA_964423255.1 uncultured Roseivirgaceae bacterium
GGCGGTTCGAATCCGCCCGAGACCTCATCAAAAAGAGCTACATGAAAATGTGGCTTTTTTTATGCTATTCTAATGATTTGACACTTTATTAACCCCTCTGATTATTTTAAAATTCCTTGGTGAAAACAAGTTATGCAATCACATAAGTTCAATAACTAATGATAATTTCATAAATAAATCCTGTATTAGAATGGATTTATAATTCGATTGTGTAACTTCTGAAAAAACACCATAATATGAATAAAATTGAAAGTAAACTGATCGACAAAATTAACCGCAGAGGTTTTATTAAAAAATCTGCGGTTGTAGGTGCAACTGCTATGTTAACTGGAAATCATTTTGTATTTGCTGAAGGATCAGATACAATTCGTGTGGGATTGATTGGATGTGGAGGAAGAGGTACCGGAGCAGGGATTATTGATTGTGCGTCCTCATCTAAAGGAATCGAATTGGTTGCCATGGGGGATCTTTTTCAAGATCATATGGATGAAGCTCCTGCTAAAATTAAAAAAAATCTTGAGAAACGAAATTTACCTGTAAAGGACATTTACAAAGTAACGCCAGATACTACTTTTGTTGGATTCGATGCTTATCAAAAGGTAATTGATAGTGGGGTCGATATGGTAATTTTAACTACTCCTCCAAATTTCAGGCCTACGCATTTGAAAGCAGCCGTGCAGGCCGGCAAACATATATTTGTTGAAAAACCAATAGCAGTTGATCCGGTAGGTGTTCGGTCAATTATTGAAAGTTCACATCTTGCGAAGCAGAAAGGTCTTACTTTGGTTGCAGGTACGCAAATGAGAAGATTGAAATCAAACCTGGAAACGATACAAAGGATTCACGATGGGGCAATTGGAGAGATTACGGGTGGTCAGGTTTTTCGGGCAGGTGGCGCAATGAGAAATTGGCGCAGTAGTGAAAAAGTAAAAAAAACTGAATGGTCGGAGATGGAATATCAAATACGAAGATGGCTATTATGGACTTGGCTGTCAGGTGATTTTGTTGTAGAAATGCATGTGCATAACCTGGATATAATGAACTGGATTATGAATGCTCATCCTGTAAAATGCATTGGTATGGGAGGTCGCCAAGCTCGAACAGGTTATGAATATGGAAATATTTACGATCATATTGCTGTTGAGTATGAATATCCGAACAATGTAAAAGTTGAATATATGGGAGCTCAAATTGACCACTATAGCGGTCGCAATAGTCAACAAGTTTCCGGAACGAAAGGTTCAGCTTTTTTAGATTTTAGTAAAGGAATAATTAAAGGGGAAAACCCATATGCTTTTGAAGGCAAATCTCCAAATCCATCTGTACAGCAATATAAAGAGATGATAGAAAGTATTCGTGGAGGTAAAGCAATAAATGATGGTCAGCAAGTTGCAGAAAGCACCATGACAGCAATAATGGGCAGAATGAGTGCTTATACCGGACAGGCTCTTGAATGGGATTGGGCATTGAACGAATCGCAATTAGATTTAAGCCCAGATAAGATGGAGTTTGGTGATTTGCAAAGAATGTCAGTTGCCGTTCCTGGAATTACAAAACTCAGGTAAAATAAAATTGCAGTAATAGATTAAAGTGATTTATATTATCAGATTTCCATATTAAGAATGGTATTTAATACTATATTTCAATTTATCCATACCTAAAGAATTCAATTAAAATCTTAAGATGAAGGTTTTACAGAATGAGCTTTCTGAACCTTCAAATCCTATTCTGAAATTCGAAAATGCAAAGGAGCGATGCTGAATTTCTTTTTAAAGATTTTTGAAAAATGAAATTGAGATTCAAATCCCAGACTAT
>CAYREN010000807.1:0-1812 GCA_964423255.1 uncultured Roseivirgaceae bacterium
ACCTGAGCAGGAAGTCTATATCTCCTGGGCATACGATGAAAAAATTTATATGGACCGCTCCATGGATGGTGGAGTATCCTGGCTAAAAAATGACATTGTAATTGCAGATCAACCAGGAGGGTGGCAGTTAAATGTGCCGGGATTTGGTAAGGCTGCCGGTTCGCCGGTAATTGGCTGCGATATTAGCTATGGAGATTATCATGGAACAGTTTATATCAATTGGTCTGATCAAAGAAATGGCGAAAATGACACAGACATCTGGATATCAAAATCTTCTGATAAAGGCGATTCTTGGAGCGAACCAAAAAGAGTAAATGATGATAAACTCGTAATGATGGGTAAACATCAATGCTACAACTGGATGTCGATAGATCCTATAACAGGCAACATTTATATTGTATTTTATGATCGAAGAAATCACGATGACTTAAAAACAGACGTTTATTTAGCTATTTCTGCGGATGGAGGAGAAACATTTTCTAATGAAAAAATTAGTCAAACACCATTTGAGCCTAACTCAGATATTTATATGGGAGATTATATAAATATAATTGCTTACGGAAATTTCGTTCGTCCAATATGGACAAGTTATGAAGATGGAAGTCTGAGTATTCTCACATCAATCATTGATCTGAGATAATTCCATAAGAGGGAGATTGAATCCACGCTCCATTTTCATCGCAATAAATCAACAATTACCATACTAAAACATCCACACGTTTAGTATAATTCTACCTGCGTATTCCCGTTTTATTTATGTCTTTTAATTTTTTTAAATTACTTTTATCATAACCATAAAATTTAAAAATGAATATCAAATCTCTTCTTATACCCTTATTGTTTTTAACAATAAATGCTTATGCTCAAGATCGCCTGAAACCTGGCGCAATTTATGAACAAGGCCAGGAAGTTTTTGCTCCTTTGGTTGGTTACAAAGGAGTTGTCCCAGAAGGATGGTTTGGAACGCTACCGCAGGAAGAGGAAGTTTTTCTGATGATCCCCAATGGAAATACAAGTGGATATATGTTTATCAATGCCAATCATATGAACATGAGTGAACTGAGAAAAGAGTGGAATCATCCCTTGTCCCTTACAGATGCGATTGTCATAAGCTTAATAGGTGAGCCAACCATTGAGGATAACCGGATGACTGGGAAATTTGAGGTTACTGGTTCAATCGAACCCTACAAAGGTTATGCAGTGGCCATAGATGGTGGCCATGGATGGACAATGACACTTTCTTTATTGGCTCCTGTCAATCTTTACGAAGCATATAGAAAAAACTTTGATCAACTGGTAGCATCCTCTAGCGTTGAGGAACCAAGCATTGGCAGTATGTATGGCGATTTTGATTGGCCTAAATTTCTGAACAACAAATACATGATGTCATACCTTTCCAGCACCCAGTACAAAGAGCAGAATGAAATTTGGCTCTGTGCTGACGGCACATTTCGATCTAAGATCAAAACCAAAGGATTGCTTAAGGTGGAAAACAGTGCATACAAAGGTCGTAATAAAGGCACATGGAAGGCTGAGGGCATCGGAGAAAAAGGCAAGCTACATCTCAATTTCACTAAAAAAGACGATCTGATATTGGATATGGAGATTAAAGATGATAAGATTTTTATCAATGGGGGTCGATTTTTTGCCCTGGAAAATAATACATGTAATTGATATTGCAGCTTTCCTTGCACTACATCAATCTAGTGGTATAAATTTGAAATATGATGTTATATAAAAATTAGGATTATAAACAGACTTATGTCCTCGGCTGCATCATCAGGATTTTTCATGAAATTGACCTTCCATCTA
>CAYREN010000808.1:0-1800 GCA_964423255.1 uncultured Roseivirgaceae bacterium
GTTCATTTTATAACAATCGCAAAATTGTGAAAAATATTGTTCTTACCATTGGCTTAACCATGCTAATCATGATGAGTGCATTTACCTCAGTTGATAAACGCGACTTAAGGGTAAATACCATAGTGATTGATGCCGGACATGGAGGCAAGGATTCGGGTACCAGAGGCAGCACAACAAAAGAAAAAGACATTGCTCTTAAAATAGCTCTTGAATTGGGTAAAACCATTCAAAAATATTTAAAGGATGTAAAGGTAATTTATACCAGAACTACCGACAAATTTGTCGAGCTGGAGCAGCGAGCACAAATCGCCAATAAAAGTGGTGCCGACCTGTTTATATCCATTCATTGTAATAGCCTTCCGAAAAATACCTCTTTTAAGAAAAAAGAAGGAATCTATGGTACTGAAACATATATTATGGGCACGCACACCTCGGAAGCTAATTTTGAAGTTGCTAAAAGAGAAAATGCTGTAATTTTGATGGAAGATGGAAATAAAGAACATTATGAAGGATTTGACCCAAATTCTCCAGAGTCTTATATTTTATTTTCACTTTATCAAAGTGCCTACCTCGAGAATAGCCTGAGATTGGCTGATATAATTGAGCATCAATTTAAAGAAAGAGTGCAAAGAAAGAGTAGGGGAGTACGACAAGCCGGATTCTGGGTTTTATACAGAACATCAATGCCAAGTGTTTTGGTAGAAACTGGATATTTGAGTAATTCTAAAGAGGAAAAATATTTGAATGATCCATATGGCCAAACACTAATTGCTTCTGGCCTTTTTAGAGCATTTAGAGACTATAAAAATGAAATCGAATCAACAATCAACTAAATAAAATATTAAGTGAAAATGTCCAAGGAATTTCAGGTAGGTTTATTAGCCGTTGTATCCATCACGCTGCTTTATTTTGGGTTTAATTTCTTAAAAGGCATAGATGTTTTTAAGAAGACGCAGAAATACTATGCATTGTATCAAAATATTGATGGGCTAACTTCCTCCAATCCGGTAATAATTAACGGACTGAGCGTAGGAAGGGTAAGCAACATAGAAATACTGCAAAACAAAGATAATTTGGTTGCTGTTGAAATAGGAATTGATAGCAAGATCCAGCTAAATAATGGGACAATTGCTCGTCTGGTAAATACAGATTTTTTGGGTAGTAAAGCAATTGAACTAATTATGAGTGAAACCAACGGAAGCATTTACAGTGACGGGGACACGCTCAAATCTGAAATTGATGCAGGAATTACCGAATTTTTAAAACAAAGCGCTGGTCCAGTAGCTGATAATATTGGAACTACCATCAGTCGTATTAATGCCATTCTGGAAGGGTTTCAAGGAAATAGTGAACATATAAATGCCACACTGGTGAATCTTGAAAAAATGACAGAAAATGTGAGCCGAAACTTGCCTCTAATGGAAAATAAATACTACGATTTAATGGATAACCTCAATAAAAATTCTGAACAGTTAAATCAAGTAATGATTGATTTAGCTCCAGTACTAAAAAATGCTGCTCAATTTACTGATTCATTAAAAGTATTGGAGCTGTCAAAGACATTGAATAAAGCGCAATTGACCCTGGATAATTTAAGTGCTTCTTTGGAAGGAATAAAAAAGGGAGAAGGTACTTTAGGAAAATTGATGAAAGACGACTCATTGTACATTTATATGAGCCATACTGCAAGAGACCTTGATTTATTACTTCTTGATTTTCAGGAAAACCCTGGTCGATATGTGCAGTTTTCCATGTTTGGGAAAAAGGATAAAAGCGACAAGAAAAATAAAAAAGAAAAAT
>CAYREN010000809.1:0-1797 GCA_964423255.1 uncultured Roseivirgaceae bacterium
CATACTTAGATAATTCTCCTGATTTGTCATTATTCAATTCTAAAAAGTAATAACTGCCATTTTTAAATTTCATCCACCTATCATCTGGTATATTTTTTAGTCCATTGTCACCAAAACTTGTGTCAAGTATTCCATACTC
The DNA here is from genome assembly GCA_964423255.1 of uncultured Roseivirgaceae bacterium. GTDB lineage: Bacteria > Bacteroidota > Bacteroidia > Cytophagales > Cyclobacteriaceae > JAAUQL01. The sequence continues at coordinate 140 of CAYREN010000809.1, forward strand.
ACTAAATTTTAAAACCATATTTACATCTGCACTTCCGGCAACTAAAATACTTCCATCATTATGAACAAATAATTGAGAAGCATATTCTGTGCTACTTTCACCTTCTTTATAAATGGTATAACCGTTGTTCCCAAAAGATTCATCAACTGTCCCATTTGAGTTTAACCGCATTAATACTATGTTAGAGACAAAATCAGCGTCATCATATAACAATAATTCTCTACCGTACACAAATTAGACATATTGCGAATATAGACGCATAATAAAAATATATCATATATAATTTGTTGGTTTAAAGAGTTTTCCGAAATTTGTTAAAAAACATAAATCAGAAAACCCAAACGTTATGACTAAAGATATAAAAAATGGCTTATTAAATTAAGTGGCAAGCAAGTACAAGGACATGAACTTAAGCGTTTATCTGTGCTCGCTTTTATGATTAAATCACTTATTAAAGGTAAAAGTGCCTCCCTCCAACAAATTGGTACGCATATGGATGAGGCTATTGATTTGGAAAGTAGAGTCAAAAAAGCCAAAAGGTGGTTGACCAATAAATATACGGATTGTGAATTTCAATACATTCCTTTTTTAAAAGATTTTCTGTCTTACTTCTGCCAGCAATCTAGAATCTATGTAGCCATCGATGGGTCTACGATTGGAAAAAATTGTATGACTTTAATGATTAGCATTATTTGGAACAATCGATCCATTCCGATATGTTGGGTGGTAAGACAAGCACCCAAGGGACATTTTCCAGAACTGATGCATGTCGATTTGTTTACTCAATTTGCCAAAATTATTAAGGACTGTGGCCTTAGCCAAAATGAAATAGTAGTCTTGGGAGATGGTGAATTTGATGGTGATCAACTTATCAAACTGTGTCAATCACAGGGCTGGAGTTATGTTCTCAAAACAGCTAAAGATACCCTGATCAGTGAAACTAAGGGATCAGAAGATACTAGCAAAATGGGACATATCAGACCTCCATTAGGAAGGAATCAATTTTTCCTTATGCCTGAGATGTATATCAAATCTACTCAGAATATTCAAACCAATGCTTTGGTTTGGCATCATCCAAAATATAAACGTCCACTATATTTACTCAGTAATTTGGAAGATGCTCGGGATATCGCCAAATCCTACAAGAAAAGATATATTATTGAAACTTTTTTTGCAGACATGAAATCAAGAGGATTTAATATAATGAGTACTAAAGTGGACAATCCAAATTTGCTAAGTCATTTGCTAATCGTATGTGGTTTGGCCTATATCTTTTGCCTCCTCATTGGATCAAAGGAGGTAAAGCAATCAAAGTATTTCTCCAAATGCTTTAGAAAAGATAGGCTTAACGACCTTTCTGTTTTTCAAATTGGTTTTAGAATGTGGAGATATTTCATCGCTAATAATATCCCCATTTGTCAACAACTTTTTAAATTTGAATTTTGTGTACGGTAGAGAAATAACTTATTACGTTATTCGTCACAACAAATTTCGAAGGGTTTTTCTTTTTTCCTGTTAAAAAGCTTTTCTGCATTGTATGAACATTTTAATTTATTAAGAATTCGTATTTGGACTTATTTACCAAAATTTATTCCTCCTTTTCCAGTACTGACTTTACTATTAATAATACTTTTCTCAATGTTGCTCATATGAGAAGC
>CAYREN010000810.1:0-1790 GCA_964423255.1 uncultured Roseivirgaceae bacterium
ATTTTAGTTGACCTTTTATTAATTTATTAGTCAACCTATTTCAGGACGAGACCAAATTTACGCATCCAATCTAAAACCCCTGATTTACTCTTGATTTGATAAAGTCGACGTGCTTCTTCCTTTGTGATTTTTCCGGAAAGAACTTCTAATACAATCTTGCGCTTTATGCGCTCTGTTAGTTTTCGATACTTCTTCATAATTTGTCCTGATTTTAGTTGACCTTTTATTAATTTATTAGTCAACCTATTTCAGGACGAGACCCAACATTACTCAATTATTTTTCCCGAAAAGCAAATAGGCATAATTATTCTTTCAAACAGTGATAATGCGGAAAGCATTTTCAAGGAACTTTTGGAAATCAGTATTAGGGATATTTATACGCCCTGGAAATGGGAGAATTATATTCCTTACAACTATGAATAAGAAATAACTGTTGCACAAATATGGAATCAAATTTACGTTGGTCTTAAAGATCTCACTAAATTTTTCTCCCGAATTCTTTATGGATTGAGTCATGATTTGCATCGTGGCAGGTTAATCCTATTGGGTGCTATTGGCTGAAGAATCCTTTGTAAATTCATCATTTTATTTTTAGCCATTGACGTAGTAATTTTTAAAATATTATTATCATCCAAGGTGAGGTTGGCCTAGGTAATGTTATTTAGATAATCAATAAATAAGTAATAGATTTGACCTAAACCCAATAATAATCACCATGGAACAAAGTATCCTAACCGCTTTTTTTTTACCAGCTTCACTATTTATCATCATGCTGGGTCTTGGCCTGTCCTTAGAAATAGCTGATTTTAAAAGAATTATTACCTACCCAAAAGCCATAATATTAGGTATCACAAACCAGGTGATACTACTACCTTTGGTTGGGTTTGGTATTGCCAAGTTATTTAATCTGGATCCTGTTCTGGCTGTGGGGATTATGATTCTTGTTTCGTGCCCAGGAGGTGTCACATCCAATTTATACAGCCATTTGTCTAAAGGCGACACAGCTCTTTCTGTAACGCTTACTGCCATAAGCAGCATAGTTTCTATTGTCACAATTCCTCTTATTATCAATTTTGGACTTGTACAATTTATGAGCGAAGGACAAACTATTCATTTGCCATTATTAAAGACCATTGGGCAAATTATGGGATTAACTATAATCCCCATCGCATTGGGTATGTTTATAAACTCAAAAAAAACTCAATTTGCCCAGAGAATGGATAAAACTGTAAAAGTCGCATCAATAGTAATTTTATTTGTCATCATTCTTGGTGTGATTTTGAAAGAGAAAGATAACTTACCGGATTTTTTCAGACAGGTAGGGCTGGCGATTTTAGCACTTAATGTAATCACCATGCTCATCGGTTTTTATACGTCAAAAATTACCCGATTAAATCTAGCACAGTCCATTACTATCTCTTTAGAATCGGGATTACAAAATGGAACCCTGGCCTTGGTAATTGCCCTCTCAATATTGCATAATGCCGAAATGGCCATACCTGCAGCCGTCTACAGTTTGCTCATGTTTCTTACCGGTGGCTTTATGATCTGGCGTTTTGGGAGAAAATAGGACTGGATAAAATCACAAAATTGTTTAGAGATCACTTTTAAGAATGGCATTTGAAACCAATGTCGCTAAAATATCTCCTTTGTTAACGAAGTATTTGAATTGATCATTATCTACAATAGGAACGCTTTCAATGCCATCCTTTATCATCAACTCAAGAACTATATCGGTTTTTTCTGTTGGAGAAACAGTGGTTTTTTCTATTCCTGAAAGGTTTTCTATC
>CAYREN010000811.1:0-1777 GCA_964423255.1 uncultured Roseivirgaceae bacterium
ATTGTTTTATAATCGCGGAGCAAGATATTTTGTATTAGCAAGATATAAGATCTCAAGAAAAATTTCATTCTGGGCAAAATTTGCTCAAACAAAATATGTTGGGGTAACATCAATAGGGTCTGGTTTGGAAGAAATTGAGGGTGACACCAAAACCAATATCAGTTTTCAGATGAGAATTAAAATATAAAAAGTACTCAAATATTCAGTATTTTAATTTTCGTATTTCATACTTATAAAAATGAATTTCTACAATTTTATAAAGATAAAATATTGATTATTAAATAACTCAAAATCACTACTGTCCGAACAAATAAAATGCCCATAATAATGTGAATTGTAACTTTGTGAAATTACCACAAATCATAAAGTTTCATTACTATGGGCAAAGCAAAATTCGCAAAAAAATCAGACAAACCCTTGATGAGTCAAATATTAGACTTAATACCATCGAACATTTTACAGAAATCTATCCAGGAATATTCATCTGATAAACATTGTCACAAATACTTTAGCAATGACCAATTGGTATCTATGATTTTCGGACACCTGCCTGCCGTAGGCAGGGCTGAATAAATGCCATAGTTTACGTGAAATAGCCCAAGGGATAAGCATAAGCCCTGAGTTTTTAAAAGATATTGGTTTAGAGCAAAGTCAGGCCAAATCCAGTATGAGCGATGGAAATGCAAAAAGAGACTGGCGGGTATTCGAAAAGCTGTACTTAGGATTATTGTCTCATTATACAGCCTTATTCACCAAGACAAAAGGATATAAGGTGATCAAGGAGATAGAAGGCAAGCACATAAAGCTGGTTGATGCCTCTATAATGAGTGTTTGTCTTAATTTATTTCCGTGGGCAAAATACCGGACAGCCAAAGGGGGGATCAAGATGCATGTGAGCCTTGATGAGGCAAATATGATGCCTGAGATCGTCAATATTACCGAAGCTAAGATAAGTGACAGGCGAGGGGTTGATCATTTTCGCTATCCCAAAGATACCATTGTTGTAGATGATAGGGGTTATTTTGACTTTGGGCTATTCCTTACCCGAATTGAAGATGAAAATCACTTTGTTACACGGATAAAATCCAATACAGTATATGAATCGATTGTGGAAAAGGAGTTGCCTGATGATAAAGATGCTCATATTCTTAAGGATGAACTGATTTACCTGACAGGGCAGGCAGCAAAAAAAGCCGGTATAGACAAAATAAAATTGCGCCGTATTGCCGTTTATAAGGAAGATGAAAACAAAGTTATAGAAATCATTACCAATAATATTGAATGGTCGGCAGCTACCATAGCTGAGCTATACAAACGAAGATGGCAGATTGAGGTCTTTTTCAAACTGATGAAGCAAAATTTACAGATAAAGTGTTTTATTGGAACAAATGAGAATGCCTGCAAGTCTCAAATATACATAGCCATGATCGTGTATTTAATTTTAGAATTGATCAGGAGACATATAAGTAAAACATACCATTGTTTTGGTCATTTTGTAACATTGATTCGGGTATGCTTAACTCAATATAACAAGCTTGAATATATCGTAAATGAGATAAAAGTCACTGTTCAACAGGCAAAAACTGTCAAAGCCCCACCTGGGACGGGTCAAAAGGAGATTGACTTTGGCTAAATCCCAGAGCCATTTTACAGTAAAATATCCCCTGATTGATGGTAAAGCCTTATATTGTGGCGCATTTTAAAAATGTTCGGACGGGAGTGACAGACAATACATTAATCCATTCCCAAACAAAGTATCTCGTTATTCTTTATTAAA
>CAYREN010000812.1:0-1774 GCA_964423255.1 uncultured Roseivirgaceae bacterium
CGATTGTGGATTATTGATATACGAAAGCCGGGCGAGGCTAAGAAAATTCATTTGCAGGAAAAAGGCGAACTCGTAACTCATGAAGACTGGTGGGTCAACGATCAGCTTACTTTTTGTGGCGGCTATCGCGAGGAGGAATCGCACCTTAAAATCATAGATATTCATACCCAAAAAACGAGGATTATGGGTGCCGGTGCCTGGTGGGAAGGTGGTACTCCCTATGAGCTTTCACAATACAACTGGTGGCATGCATCCGGTGCGCCTAATGGCCGTTGGATAGTAGCAGACAACTGGCATGGGCATATTGGTATCACCGATGAACGCACCAGCCACATGAGATTACTAACAAAAAACCATCGTATTTATGGGGGTGGAGAACACCCACATGTAGGCTGGGCTCCTGACAGCAAAAGTGTAGAATTCACGTCACACAAACTTGGCAACCCTAATGTATGCATTGCCTATCTTCCTGAAGCGTGGAATGAGCCATTTATGGAAGGTGAGGCATCAGAATAAGCAGTAAAAAGTATTTATAAGATTTGATGAGGCGTAAAACTTATCCCCCTCATAGTTGTCTGATATTGAGTTCTGAGAATAGAACACATAAAAGCAGCATGCTTGGCTTTTGTCCGCTTTATAATATCAGCATAGAGATTTTTGATATGCGACATAAAAAGCCTACCCAGTTGTAAATATTATCTTCAAGGATTCAAACAATCATCAGGAATTTCTCCTTTTAGCATGGCTAAAAGATTATCTGCGGCCCGCACTTGCAATTCCCGGTGTGATCTTGAAGAATACCAGGCATAATGTCCTGTGGCTATAATTGCTGGATGATTGAGTAAATCCACAGGTAAATCATCAGTTAATTCGGTATTGTATACATCTATCCCAGCCCGGAAGATTTGATGATATTCCAAAGCTTTTAATAGTGCGTTTTCATCAATAACCGGTCCTCTGGCTGTGTTGACGACAATTGGGCATTTTTTAGCCATTGCAAACGTGTTTTCATTCAGTAGCCCATTGTTTGCATCAGTCAGATTGCAATGGATGGAAATGACATCGCTTTGATGTATCAACTCTTCCAAAGTAACTTGCTCTGCACCTAAATCCGTGAACTTGGATTTAGAAATATATGGATCACAGGCAATTACCTTATTAAATAAATGAACTGCCTTTTTACAGAGTGTTCCTCCTATTCTGCCCAAACCGATAATTCCCAATGTACATTCATGAAACTCAAGAATTCTTTTTCCTGGAGGCTCTCCATAGTTAGTCGTGATCTCCTTTTGTCCTTGTGGCAGCATCCTGTTGCAAGCATACATCAAAGCCAATGCATGATCAGAAACAGCATGATTACCATATCCCTGCACATTAGCAACTTTTACTTTCGTATTATTTACAGCTTTCAAATCTATATTTTCATAACCAACACCATATCGTACAATTGCCCTGAGGTTTTTCATTGCAGATAAAAACTGCTCATTAATTTCCGTCCAACGGATAAATATACCATTAGCATCTGAGGCAAAAGCGATTTTACCTTTGATATCATTTTTTTCTCCCTGGTAGACTTCAAAATTGTATCCATTAGATTCAAACAATTGCCGCTCGTAAGCAAAAGAATCATAACCAGTATCGAGGATTTTTATTTTAGGCATAAAATTATTTGATATTTATTTTTAATAGTTATTGTTCGAATTGAGAGAATAATATCAACAAATTAAAGCAGTAAATATTAAATTAATAATGTAATCATTCAATAATTATAAAT
>CAYREN010000813.1:0-1769 GCA_964423255.1 uncultured Roseivirgaceae bacterium
CTGATAGATTTTTTTTCTTTTCATTAATACTATTCCAGCTTTTATAGTCGCCATAATCATGATTTCCCAAAGTTGAAAATACGCCCAAGGGAGCTTTTATTTTTGAAAACAATTCTTTGTATTCCCTCACTTCACTTGCCACATCATTGACCAAATCTCCAGTAAAAAACAAGACATCTGGTTTTTCTTCGAGCATCATGTCGATTCCCTTCTTAACTCCTCTTTTGCTAAAAAAACTGCCGCTATGAATGTCTGAAAGCTGGCCAATTTGAATTCCGTCAAATGCTGCCGGGAGATTAGGAAGCGTAATTGTTCTTCGTCTTATCCTGTAATTATGAGCTCCTGAAACAATTCCAATTCCAAATGTTGTCAATGGTACTGCAACGGCAATAAGTGAAGTTTTTGCCAAAAATTCGGATCTTGTAATTCCATTTCCTTCTGTGTTTGAAGCAACAGTTGCAGGAAAAATCTTGCCAATTAACCATTGACCCGCCCTGAATATATCTTCAATAAGTAGCGTGAGAACTCCAAATACTTTTGAGAGGTAGAGCATGGCAACTCCAGCAACAATTAGTCTTCTCACATCTCTTGAAAAAAAATCTGATGGCATCAGATTGATGATAACAATAAACAATATGCTGATAGCTGTGAGAGACCAGAACCCAATAAATAGCCCCCTTTTCCAGGGCAATGACATTCCTTGAAGAGTAACTTTAACTGCCTGAAAAATATACAAATCAATGATAATAAAGAATGCAGAAAACCCAATGACCATCAATGTTTTGCTCATATTTTTATCACTTACAAATTATTATTTAGAAATATCATTTTGATAATTGACAACAACAATCATCATTATTTTATTTTTACACCCTTTATCCTTAATGAAATTTTATCTGCAATTAAATACATTACAGGTACGATCACTAATGTTAAGAATGTTGCGAAAATCAATCCAAAAATTACTGTCCATGCCATTGGTCCCCAGAAATTTGCGTTATCTCCACCGATATAGAAATTCGGATCAAAATCGCTAAACAATGCTGCGTAATCGATGTTCATGCCTATGGCCATAGGAATTAGCCCAAGGACAGTAGTGATGGCTGTCAGTAAAACGGGACGTAGTCTTATTTTTCCTGCTGTTCGAATACTATCAATCAGATCATCGAAGCTGAGATATTCATTGTCCTTTAATCCCAGCTCTGCACGTCTTCGTTTTCTAACGAGATTTGTATAATCTATTAATACAATAGCATTATTTACTACCACTCCCGCCAAGGAAATAATTCCAATTCCAGTCATGATGATAATAAAGTCCATATTGAAAATGACCAACCCGAGGAATACGCCAATTGTACTGAGTAGAACTGATGCCATTATAATGAACGGTGAGGATATAGAATTAAATTGTGCAACGATGATTAAGAAAATTGAAAATATTGCTATCATCAGAGCCTTCATTAAAAACTCACTTGACTCTTGTTGCTCTTCTTGCTCACCAGTGAATTTTATTGTGTAGCCTTCGGGTAAATCATAGTCGGAGAGTAACAATTTAAGTTCGGCTACAATTTCATTGGCATTATACCCTTCAACCACATTGCTGTATAGAGATATTACTCTATCCAAGTCTTTTCTCTTTACGGAACCATATGTTGAAGAATACTCTAAACTTGCTACTGAGGAGATAGGTACTTGCTTGAGTTTACCCATTTTGTCTCTAAAAGTAACTTTCTTATTAATCAATGCATCGATATCATACCTGTACTCAT
>CAYREN010000814.1:0-1767 GCA_964423255.1 uncultured Roseivirgaceae bacterium
GATACCTTTACTGAATATCCACCTTTCAGGGAAGTAATTTTTTTCATTTTTCCACCTTTGGATGGCAAGTGATAAAAATGCCTGATATGTGGACTCTCCGCTCCTGCTGTGATAAAGAAAGTCTTTTTGTCTTTCGAAAGTTGCGCATTGGCAATTTCAAATTTTCCAGAAGTGAGCGCTTTCTTTTTACCAGTGATCACACTTTGCCGATAAAGATGGCTATAGCCTGTGGCTTCCGAATGGTACCAAATATGCTCTTCATCAAGCCATCCGACATTGCCGAAATACGAATTGTAATCAGAAATTCCAGGACCTCCGATCCATGCGTCATCATGCTGTCGGTCGAGCAGTTTCAATGTGCCATCTTCCAATGACAATTGCGTGATCCATCTGTCTTTATGATCCTGTGCTCGCACCACAACAATGGCCTTTCCACCATCCGAAAAAAAGGGGAGATGAATAACTACATCGCGCGGATTTTTATAAGTGTCATTCCACAAAGAGTCGTGATTTACATAGTCTTTCAGAAACAGAGGTTTGTCATAAATGCCCTGAAGGTCATCTGCTTTTATTTGATAGATGCTATCGAGTTTTATATTATAAATCCAAGTTTCATATTTGCGCTGCGCTGTGCCTACCTTTGAGCGAGCGTTTAATTCTCGTGCATATCCGGATGTGGTAACATAATCAGGAACAATTGTTTTATCCTTAGGGGGAGGTTCTGCCAATTGATAAACCACATGGCCCATGTCGGGGCTTATTGTCATGGATAAAAGCTCCTTTTTTCCATAAAATATCCGTATGGGCCGATCAGGTTTCGTTTGCTCATTTCGGTATTTTTGGCTTTCGTTTTTTTCCTTTCTTTCTTTTAGAATGTCGAAATAAGCCAGTTGATCCTGCTCAAGCCATTGTCTCATTTCATTTCTCTTTTTATCTTCTTTTTTATTTCCTGAATTAAAATTGGTGAGCTGACTTGTCGAACCCTTTGAGATATTCCAGGCAAACAGATTATTATCCGATTTGTAAATAATATTTTTCTCGTCACCAGAAAATTGTGGCTGAGATTCCAAGGCAACAGTATTGGTGATTTGCTGACTGGAATAATCGACCATATCCATCAAATAGAGATCGCCATTTTTCACATAGACTGACTTGGAATAATCTTTATTGAAACTGCCATTCACAGGCAAAGCCTTGAGTTCATTGACGGACAGTTTAGTGATTTTTAATGTGGCGACGTCAACTTGATAGTCGCTCCTTAGTGTATCGTGATCTGGATTCCAGCTAAAAAGAATACTTCTTCCATCTGCAGCCCAGTAGTGACTTTGTGGAGGATATCCAACAAAATCTTCGCCTTGCATGATCTGCTTGATGGTTAGCGGCGATGTGTTTTCTATTTGTGAAAATGCAAGATGAACAATGGAAAATAAAAGAATTGATATTAGTATTTTTTTCATGTCAAATCAGTTGAATAACTCATATACAAATGTAGGTTCATTTATGAAATACTTAGTAATTATTGTTCGTTTCAAAACCGTTGAAACTTTTAAAATGCAAAAGCTGTTATTATAATATTTGCAATACTATGCTCTAAAATATTAAAGTTTTATACTCGCTAATAAAGAAGGACAACCTTTATACATTAAGCATGGCCTATTCTAATCTATTTAAATGTATACACTTCAACTACGGTTGAGGAGATCGTAAGGCAAAACTTCTTTAAATTGCATTATGAAAAAAATCAGATATTCTATACTACTAATCCTT
>CAYREN010000815.1:0-1759 GCA_964423255.1 uncultured Roseivirgaceae bacterium
TTTCGAGAATTATATTTGCACCATAAAATTCTTCTATAGTCGTTTTGATCCAAACTTATACTTTGAACTTCGTAATATGACAAAGACTACCTTAGTATTGATTGTGTTTTTTACCTCTTTTACACTCACGTCAAAAGCACAGGAATATAGCCTAGGGGGTGGATTGGGCTATGGTTCTGGAATAAATACAATAGGCATTAATTTTCGTGGTGATGCTAAATTTAACAAGCTATGGTCAATCTCACCACATTTCAATTTTTTTTTCAACAAAAAGAATGATAATGTCTCGAAAAAATGGAATGCCTTTAATGTGGATGGACATTACTTTTTTGAAATAGATCCAACATGGGTTTTTTATCCTCTTTTTGGTGTAAACATTGCGACTGTTTCGGAAAAAGTAAATGGCGTTACTTTTTCAAATTCTGCTGTTGGCATCAATCTTGGTTTCGGTACGGAATATAGTATTGATAGCAAGCTAACTGGTTTTGGGGAAGTTAAATATGTGATCGGTGATGCTGATCAACTTGTCATGTTTTTTGGTATTTTGTATATGTTGTAATTTTAGTCTTCAGGATTATGAGACAAATACTTTCCCACTATTATTGCCATTACAATAGCAAGGTAAAATTGACCCGTAAGTCCTTCTAAAATAACAATTCGTTGACCCAGAGCAGAGGTTGGCACAATATCTCCATAGCCAATGGTGGTGAGCGTAATAAAACTAAAATAAAATGTGTCTTCAATTCCCTCAATACTTACTAAATCTACACTTAACGTATCGGGATATGCGCTATCAAGAAATGCATATACAAAAAAAGCGATTACACCAATCATAAAATATCCTGCAAAAGCCCCAATGATTACAGAGGAAGTTATCTTATTAGAATTCAATAAGTCCTTGAATAAATAGAAAGTAATGAACGAAAAATATGAAAAAAGAAAAATATAGGCGATTCTATCAAGGTTGGCTGACTCCCTAAAATTGTTCCAGATAAACAAAAAAACAATTAATGAAAACACCATGCAATATGTTACAAATCTACTCTTTGAAGATGTGTGAATGAGAAATGTACTTGAAAGTATCAGAATCGAAAGTAAAAGTGGGTATGGGATATGAATATAAAAGACTTTTTCTATCAACTCTGGCAGGATAAAAAACATTAACAAACCAGCCAAAAATATTGGATGGCGGTGGTCAAAAAACCAATTATATATATTCTTCTTTACCATTTTAATACTTGCTTTAAAGTGACACTAAATGGGTGGGCTATAAACCTATGAAAAATGTAATTTAAATTGAGCCTGGCACAATATAATAATTGAACAAACTTACTACCCAAAAAATCATTAACCGATACAAAAGTGAAGTTGTGTTGCTACTCATAACTCCAATTTTAAATTTCCGAATTTGAATAATCAACATCATAACCAAAACTGATATCATACCAAAATGCACCAATATCTTTACTCCGGAAACTTTTAGGATAGTGAATAAAATTCCAATGATGAGTACTGACAAGGTGAGATATGCAAAAGTAGAGGCTATACGATCAAATTGATTTTTAGTATTGATATTTCTAAATGCCATAGCCACAAATACATATAATAAAGCAAATCCATTGAGCCCTAACCCTAAAACAAGTTTGCCTCCTTTTATATCAAGGATATTCAAAATCATGCCTGCAAAAGTAAAAGCAAATAGAATAAATTCTATTTTGCCGATCTTTCTTAAAAATGCAATCTGATTGATTTCTTTTTT
>CAYREN010000816.1:0-1756 GCA_964423255.1 uncultured Roseivirgaceae bacterium
TTCTTTTTTTATACCCCGCTAATACAACATTTATTTATTTGGGTAGCCCACATAATATGGAAGAAAAAGCACGAAATATAGTAATAAAACATATAACAAACTAATGCACCGGACGCCAAACAGCGTGTTTTTATCTTTCCAGTGCTTCTGTGGCGCCGGTGATTAGAGCGTTATGTGTCGGTAATATTTACGTCGTTCAATGGTAATATTTAACAGATTGTACTAATTATTTCTAATAAAATATTTCTGAAAACTCTTAACGAGCTTAGTAATTTGGCACTCAATGATTCTATTTGTTAATTGAATCTAAAGCCAAATTATTACGTTAGGACATTTGAAAATTATTTTTAAATTAGGAGTTAATTATGAAAACGTCAAATCACTCTGTTAATTTTTCTGGGCTTAAGCATACGCCAGTTGGTAATGCTAAGTTAATCGTTGATAATGGTGAAATTGTTGTTAACAATATTTGTTCGGATAACGAAGATGGAGTCAGGGTCGATGTAGGAGAAGTCCAAGGTATTGTTCCTGAAATTAAGCTCTCAGGAAAGAATATGAGATCTGGATCATATATAGAGAGTAAAACTTGGGGGAGAGTGGAAGGAAAGCCGAATCAGCTTACAGGCGTTCTTAAGATGGAACGAAATAAGCAGTTAATTAAGATTACTCCAGATTTTACGAGTATTGGTGCTGAAACATATGAGCTTCAGTTATATAATAATGGCTCAAGAGTCTATCGTCAGACAGGAATGTCGGGGGCAGCTGGTAATACAACAGGATTTCTAAGTGCAGGTAGAGGAAGAGCGTGTTGCAGGGTTATTCTGTATTCCGCTAATTTTTTAATACCTAGTGAATTTCTAGTATCTGGAGGGCCTCAAATAATGGCTGATAGCGCCATATTCATCCAAGAAAACCCTAGAAAAAAAGTCGATTTTATTTCAGCATTGACGATCACAGCAAAAGATGTCTCTGAATTTTCAATCACACGTGAAGAAATATCACCGTTTGACGGGTTTATAAGTTATATTGCGCTTGGAGATGCAATGCTTGAATCATCAGAAGAGAAGCTTCGAATCACCAACTTAGAATCAAACAGTGATGGAATTCACGTGGATTGTACACTTGCTGAAAGCTGTCGAGTGAAATTAGAGCCAGAGAATAAAGATACCTATTCTTCTGATTCATCAATCAGAGTAATAACGGAGAACTCATCTACGTCTAAAGGTTTCGAGGTATCTTTAAGCACCAGCCTTCCACGTACTGTTGGTGTAGTGAATGTGGACAATCAGACTACGTCAAGGGATACGGATTGTATAAAGACCGAACCAGCTGAATCAAACGCACCATTTTCATCAAACTTCAGTATAATGGCTTCTAAAATTCCGTCAATAACCATATCTGACGAAACAATTTCTGAAGCCAAAGTAGTTCCAGGAACATTGTCTGAATTACTTGCTCGAGTACGTGGATCAGATTAGTTCTTTATGCTATTTCAAAGATACAATGCCTCACGCTATGTATTTTAGTATGATTTATAAAGGAAAAGTAACCTTTAAAAATCAGTTTACTTTGTATCACAAGCAGGTATTAGGTATTTTCTTCGACGGTACGTGCATCGACACATAACCAATGCATTCAGCTGACCGCCGAAAGCGTCACGCCTTTTGCAAAAATCTGCAAAAAGCGCGCCACTTCCAGCGGCAGCTGATGCAGGCGTTGTATTTCTTAAGAAAAGTTTCGAGGATATATTAAAAGC
>CAYREN010000817.1:0-1743 GCA_964423255.1 uncultured Roseivirgaceae bacterium
TTTATACTTTCAAAAAATTCTTTGTATACTTCGGGTAATGGCATATCAAATACCAATTCTTTTATTGGATCAACATTACGTTTTAATATATAACAAAGATAAAGCCTTTTATTAAATGATGGTGATATTTCAACAGAAGTAGTCTCATGATTAGATATTACATCAACATCACTTAAGGGTATTTTGGGGGTTATAATTTTCTTGTTACCTACGCCTTTATTATATATATCCTGCTCTATTAAAGCGCCCCCACCTTTACCAATAACCATGACTTCCATTTCATTGCTTGTTCCTCCCCAAATCTTTATTTTGCAAGCGCTAGGATTTAACTTAATCCAGTAACGTTGAACTTCAGGCTTGAATATAGGTTCAATATCTTTTTGATAAAAAATATTACTTTTACTAGTAAATTGTCTTGTTACAGCTTTACAACACAAAATAGGAGTTATTTTCAAATCAATGCCCCCCCACTGATTACCTTCAGAAAATTTATCAAACACAAGCAAATAAGGTGAAACGAGCATCTGTGCTAAAACAAATACCCCATTTTCTGTTTCAATACTTACAACTTTATTTTCCTTCCAAATTACTTTAGCCATCCGTCATCTCTTCATAGTTAAGTGCATTAATTATTTAGCTCTTCATCTGCTGCTTTCTTATAGTCTTTACGTTTTTTATTATTCTTACCAACTGGATTTTGCTTATTATCAACATTTTCTCTACCAAAGCTTTCAACGTCTTCGTCAAAATAATTTTGTTCAAGCCCTCGAGCAGTATTTTTACCTTTAACACCGGAACCACCATAAACCCAATCAGGTGCCACACCACCAAATTTTGAGAAATCATTATTGTATCTTCTTCTTATAATCTCTTCCTCAGTCAACCCTAAAGAACTTGGTGCACTTGTATATCCAGTGTATGGCTTTCCATTTCTAATACCACGATATGTTACGTGATCTCTATTTTCGCCAGTAATTCTATTTTCTAGTATACTTGGCAAAACTATTTGACCAACTCCTGTTTCGTCACCTGTGTGAGTTGGCAACTGTAGATCACCTTCAAATCCAGGTGTACCTTCTGGTTTAACAGGCAGAATAGGACCACCTTCATAATTCAAATCTAGATTGACATCTGTACCACCTGGGTTTTCAAAAACGATTCCAGTATTTTGATCTGCAATAGGACTAGAAGTTGATGTCGGTATAATACCATTACTAATTAGCTGCTCTTGCTTACCATCAAATTCAGAATTTGCACTATTAGAAACAGGAAGTCGGTTAAGTAAGAATCTCCATAACATTCTTTGAGCGTTCTCATAACCTGTTTTAACTTCACTAACATATTTTTTAACAGATTCTTCAATTTCATTAGCACAATCTGAATTAACACCACATTTATTTTCTATTTGTGTTGCACTAGCTGTTCCTGCTGCCGCCCCACCAGTCGATGGTATCAATAATGGAATTGGGTTATACCCCGTCAAATCCACCCAAACCGTCGGATTACTATAAGCATATAAATACCGATTCAAAGAAGGCGGTGTATTCGCCTCTCCTAAGTAAGGGTCTTGACTATTAAAGGAACCTTTTTCCGGGTCGTAGTAACGCGCTTTAAAATAAATCAGATTAGTCGCAACATCTTTCTCATGCCCCGTAAACCCAAAGTTATTCCAGCTTGTTCCAGTTTGACTGCGGAAGTTCCCAAACGCATCGTATTGATACCGCGCTTGTAAACTGGCGTCGG
>CAYREN010000818.1:0-1743 GCA_964423255.1 uncultured Roseivirgaceae bacterium
ACCCCCACCAACAGAGAGTAAAAAATCTATTTTTTTATTTTTAATAATTTCAACAGCCTTCATACAGGTTTCGTAGTGAGGATTTACTTCAATCCCACCAAATTCATAAATTTCTATCCCAATCAATGCTTCCTTTACCTGCTTATAAACACCGTTACGTTTGATACTTCCGCCTCCATAGATAAGCAAAATCTTTGCTTTGGGGTGGATTTCATCTGCAACTTTTGGAATTGTCCTTTTACCAAAAATTATCTTTACCGGATTTTTATATTCAAAGTTGTACATACCTTATTATTAAATTTTAATTGAAAAAATGAAGTCAAATGATCTCCTCCATTTTTGACTGTTCAATTTAATTTTTTATTCCTAAATAATCAAAATAGAATAAATGTGAATTGAAATATGATTTATCTGAAACATGACTTAGATCATAGAAAATAAAATGCATTCAAAATAATTTTATAGCCTGATTATTCCGTGCAATAATTTACAAGATGCAAAACATCTTTTTACATATTCTGCATACGGGATAAAATAATTTTTCGTGGAAATAAATTGATCACTGGATTATGAAAAACGTGAAGAACCGTTTCAATAAAGAAAAAGAATGGCAACAGGCATTATTGCGATTTGTAACAGGAATATTACTTTTTGAAACAATTACCGGGCTTATAATATACTTTTTGCCATTTAGCATAACCAACCAAATTAATGTGCTATTGCACACCATTGTCGGATTGATATTCATTATACCATTTGCCTACTACCTCTCCAGGCATTGGAATATTTACCGATCCATGCCTATGAATCATTATAAATTTACAGGTTATGTACTATTGGTAGTTTCCCTTGTTTTGATTGTTTCCGGTGTCCTGCTTACCTATCAGGCAGCATTTCAAATTAGAATTAGCAAAATATGGGATCTTACGCATATCATTGGAACTTTTGTCTATATCGCATTTTTACTCCCACACATAGTGTTGATCATGATCAGAAATTACAAAGCCAAATGGAGTGATGCCATGGCACCTGTAATCAAGGCACAATGGAATTATATCATAAAAAGCACGGTCATTTGTATCCTATTGTTTGCATTTGTTGGACTGTGGACAGTTTTATATCAGCCTACCAAATGGAAAAATGAATTTCCTGAAGAATATAGCTATCTGTATGGAGATGATAGACCTTTTGCGCCAAGCTTGGCAAATACAGATACTAATGGCGCCTTTGACCCAAGGTCAACAGGTGGTTCAAAAAACTGTGGTACGAGCGGATGCCATGAAGAAATATATAAAGAATGGGAAGTAAGTGCTCACAGATATTCTGCCATGGATGTTGCCTTCCAAAAAGTGCAAAGTGTGATGGGTGAGCAAAATGGACCAGAATCTACAAGGTATTGTGGTGGTTGCCACGATCCTATTTCGCTTTTTTCTGGAACAAAAAATATTTATACCGGCAAGGATGACCTGACAAATGACATGGGATATCAGGAAGGTATTTCGTGCATTGCATGCCATGCCATTACAGAAACGGATGTAAAAGGAAATGCCAACTATGTATTGAGCCAGCCCAACAGGTACATGTACGAGCTCAATGAGAGCAAAACATCTAAATTCCTCAGTGATTTTTTAATCCGATCTTATCCTGATTATCATGTCAAAACCTTGCAGCACAAGCTTTTTAAAAGTCCGGAATTTTGCGCCGCATGCCATAAGCAATTTATTGACGAAGAAGTAAATAATG
>CAYREN010000819.1:0-1730 GCA_964423255.1 uncultured Roseivirgaceae bacterium
TAATAAATTAATCCTAAAAATCTCATAAAAATATTAATAGAATCACAATGAAAACCTTTATAACTAAAAATCGATCTCTCTTAGAGGAAACTGAAATATTGCTGAACAAGCAAATTGAATTGGAAGCTGTTTCTTCAGCAATATATCTGTCTATGGCTTCATGGTGTGAAACTAAAGGATATGAAAACTCTTCTAATTTTCTGTATAAGCACACCGATGAAGAAAGAATGCACATGATGAAGATATTCAGGTATGTCAATGAGGCAGGTGGCCATGCACTTCAGCCCGAGATCAAGGATATCCCTCACGAATTTAGTTCGTTAAGAAAAGTGTTTGAAGAGGTTTTAGATCACGAGATATTTATTACAAAATCGATTCATTCATTGGTAGATCATTGCCAAAGTAAGAGAGATTTTACAACCTTTAATTTTCTCCAGTGGTATGTCACCGAACAACGAGAAGAAGAAATTCTTGCCCGCAGAATCCTGGAGTTATTCGATATTATTGGCGAAGATGGTCTTGGGCTTTGGACAATAGATTTGGAAATTGGTAAGCTGGGAACAATGGGAGTTAGCAATACTGTAGGTGGAACTGGGGTATAGTTTGAAGTCATATAGACCGGAGAAGGGAGATCGATGCGCCCAGCGTCAGCACCCTTCACCCAGATATTATGGAGCGACCATATGCATAAGTATGCCACAAAGCCATGCGCCATAAGTACCCAATGCATAGCCGATAACAGCCAACAAAACGCCTACTGGAGCTAGTGAAGGATGAAATGCCGCAGCAACAACCGGCGCGCTTGCTGCGCCGCCGATATTGGCCTTGCTACCAACCGCAAGAAAGAAGTATGGTGATTTGATGAGTTTGGCGACTGTTATTAATAGTATAATATGTATCAGCATCCAGATACCTCCGACCATAAAAAGACCGGGATTGTCAAAAATCTGCATGATGTTCATTTTCATTCCAATCGTTGCGACTAACATATAAATGAATGCACTGCCAACTTTAGAGGCACCGGCACCTTCAAGATTTCTAACATTTGTAAATGATAACCCAATACCAATGGTTGTTGCCAAAACAATTAGCCAAAAGAATTTGCTTGTCAAACTAAATCGCTCAAGAACGGGAGCATATTCCATAATAAATGGAGCAATATTATCTGCCAGCAAATGGCACAATCCTGTAACTCCAAATCCAAAACCGAGAATCATCATCAGATCGGTGAGTGAAGGAATTCGAGCTATTTTCTGACTAAACTCATGCATTTTTTCCTGCAGGTGGACTACCGATGAAGCATCTGCTTTAAAAAACTTGTCGATAGCCTTGGCCTTTCCTACTCCAATAAGTAAAAAAGCCATCCAAATTTCTGCCACAATTACATCTATAGTAATCATGATAGAATACAACTTATTTGAAGGATTAAAAATCTCGTACATCGCCGCTTGATTGGCACCACCACCAATCCAACTTCCGGCAATGGTAGTCATACCTCTCCAAACGGCCTCCGGACCTGCTCCTCCAATGGTTTCTGGAGATACCATTGAGGTGAGCATTATTGCTATTGGACCGCCAATGATAACACCGAAAGTTCCAGTCAAAAACATAATAAGTGCTTTTGGCCCCAGTTTGAATACTTCTCTCAAATCAATACTTAAGGTGAGCAAGACCAGGCAAGCTGGTAAAAGATATCTTGATGCCACAAAATAGAGTTGAGAATTTTCCGG
>CAYREN010000820.1:0-1728 GCA_964423255.1 uncultured Roseivirgaceae bacterium
GAATATCGGCAATGCCTTCGCGGCTGGTGCTGGAAACAAACTTGATGTCCTGTACCTTGCGAATGGCATCTTCCAGCGGATCGGTGATCAGTTTTTCCACGTCCTCTGTTGAGGCACCGGGCAACACAGTGATAATACTGATCCAGTTGAAATTAACCTCCGGGTCTTGTGCGCGAGGTAACTGAATGTAGCTGAACGTGCCAATCAATAACACCACCATAAATGTGGTATTGGCTAATACATGATTACTCAGAAAGGATTTAAGCCACATTTTATTGATTTTCCTGCTTGTCTTTAATCTCTTGGGGCTCAGCGTTCCCTGCGACTTGTTGAGATATACCGGTAGCGATTAAGATTTCGGTATTCAGTGTGTGTCATATTCATTTTATGGCACCAAAAGCAGGCGCTTCAGGCGAGACGAAATGACGGATAATAGCCGGTCTGATGCAATGAATTTCAACACAGCCATGGAATGAAGAGGGCGTACACTGAATACCGAAATCTTAATCGTTACGAGTATGTCGTCATTTCCGTATGTTTTTAGCCAGAGTGATGTGTTAAATCCGGAAGGTAAATCAAAAACGCTGAAAATGATAGCTTGTGTGTTTGGATAAAACTACAGAGATGTTTGCAAAAATGACTGAGGTAATGTTCATCAAAACAAAAACAGGTGAAAAAATGCAGTTTACACGCGAAATCCATACGTAGTAAGGAACGTGCACGCCCCTAACCTGTTGATGAACATCCTGTTTTATGGATATGGAGAGTTTGTTTGCCGAGTGAGTCACTTATGGTCTGTATAGCAGGTTGCTTTATAGCAGGTTGCTTTCTGCGGTCCGGCCGCGCTGGCACGTCCCTGAGAGCGCCTGATTTTGGTAGCGTCAGGCACAAAATTCAATGCATTCTACAGGCTGTTCAACCGGGAATTCCAGGGTTATGTGAATATTCACAAACCTGAAAAAATAACTTCCCTGCCAGTAATGTTTTGGGGTTCAATTCCTTGCAGCTTGCTGCGGGGGATAATCAGTATCGGAAAATATTTTCCGGGGGTATAGTCAGCATATTTAAAGAGAGTGATAATTTGGAGATAAAGCTGAAAGAATTGAATGTTCCACATTCCGGTATTTTCAGTTTTGTCAATTAGTTTAATGTTTAAACCAGAGGTTTACGATATGAATAAAATAACGGCTTCCGTAGGTCGTAACGGTAAAAATCATTCGGTAGATGTTGTTCTCGTTCAAGAGCTTTTAAATGCCCAAAAAATTCCGGGAGAAGTAATACCGCTTGATGTTGACGGGAAGGTGGGTCGTAAAACAATATCGGGAATTGAGACCTTTCAGAAAAAAATATTGAACATGGTTAATCCTGATGGCCACATAGAACCAAATGGAAAAACCTTTAAAAAACTGGTGAGCAGCCCAAAACCCGTCAACATTTTTAATTTTGGTGTGCAAGGTATAGACCTGTTAAAAGACATAGAAAAATTGGCTACTACACCTTATGATGATCAAACTGGAAAAGATATAACTACATGGGTAGAAGGAGCCACCATTGGGTATGGACACCTTATTTCTAATGCCGAATGGCTGAAATACAAAGATGGCATTACTCAGGATCAGGCGCTTGATTTGTTTAATGCCGACCTGGAGCCATACGTCAATACGATCAGAACAAAAGTTACCGCCAGTATTACGCAAAATGAATTTGATGCGATGGTGATTCTTGCCT
>CAYREN010000821.1:0-1713 GCA_964423255.1 uncultured Roseivirgaceae bacterium
GGCAGCATGGTGGCTTAAAGAGAGAATAACTATAATGCATCAAAATAGATTCGCTCACACAAGGGTATTAAATTTTTCAAACCCAAATACGAGTGATCATGGTACAGTGATGGGAACTGCCACAAGTGAACACAATGCCAGGTGGATAGGCGAGCATGCTAATCAGGTTTCTCAATTCAGACTGGGAGGAGGTATCATGACTGTTTCTTTTGATGGGCCGAGTGTAATTTATCAGAATAATCCGTTTGGAGTTTGGGAGGCAGTCGTGCAATGCGGAGATGCTCCATATACTTATGCCTGGAGAACAAGCCTTAATGGATTTAGTTATGGTGGAGTCTTGGGTACAGGAGAGACATTTGGATATCATCCTTTTGAGAGTTTTTATCTACAGCTTACCGTCACATCCGATGATGGACAGCAAAGAGATTATTCACGGTTTATCTTTTTTGACGATCAGGGAGGGTATAGAACAAGCGAAGAGTCAACTGAAGATATTAATTCAATTGCTGAACTGGACATGTCCTTGGGAAATGCTTATCCTAATCCTTCATCAAATGAAGCGTATATTCCTTTTACTGTACAACAAAAGCAGTCCATTAAAATTGAACTGCTGGATTTTAATGGTAAAAGCCTGGCAACTTTAGTAGATGGCGAATATGAAAAAGGCGTTCATTATATTTCTTTCAACACAGCCAAATTAAAGAACGGGCTTTACCTGTATCAACTGACAGGAAGGGATTTTACGAGCACTAAAAAGATCTTGATAGATAAGTGATCTCAGATACGATTTACAAGCAATGGTTTATGAATTCAAACCATTGCTTCTTTACACGTGTCTTTACATAAATAAACATGATAAAAATGAAAAATCAAATATACATTCTGTTAGGCTTATTCTTTTTTATTGGTTGCAATAAGGAAAAAATTAGAGAAGTTTCCGTTTCTGAATTGTCTGTATTAATGAATGGTGAGCCATGGGAACATGATACTATTTTCACTGGACAAAATCAAATTGGCGCCAATTGGGATATCATTGGTGGAGACTCAACAGTTAATATTACTTTAACAAGAGCATATAATAATCCGATTGTTGAATACTTGCAATTTTTCAGGGTACCATTTAAAACCGGAAAATATAAATTAATTGTTGATCGTCCCGGAGTTCGCATTGAGAACACTGTTAAAACGGCATACTATACCTTGGAAGGTGGCGATGCCGGTGGTAGAAGTTATAAAGCATTGCCTTCAGATGATAGCTATATTACTATTAAATCAATTGATAGAGTTCGAAATATAATCGGAGGGGAGTTTCAGGGTACATATATTGGTGGCTCCGATACGGTTCGTTTTACTGAGGGAGTTTTTAGAACCTTTATATACCCACCTCTTAAATAAACAGTTCCGTTTAGCGTACAACAAAAGCAAGCCATTAAAATTGAACTGCTGGATTTTAATGGCAAAGGTCTAACGACTATAGTAGAAGGCGAATATAAAAAGGCAATCATTATATTTCTTTCAACACAGCCAAATTAATGAATGGGCTTTACCTGTATCAACTGACTGGAAGGGATTTTACGAGTACTAAAAAGATCATGATAGATAAATGATTTCAGATACTAATAAGCAATGGTTTATGAATTTAAACCATTGCTTATATTCAAGTGTCTTTAAATAAATAAACGTCTTAATCATGAAAAATCAAATATATATTTT
>CAYREN010000822.1:0-1709 GCA_964423255.1 uncultured Roseivirgaceae bacterium
GCAAACCTCTTGATAATAGAAACCTATCAATTTACCCGATGGCATTGCTTATAAAGTGGTACAATTTTAGGACGAACCAAAAGCCATCCGGCTGGAGGGCTTTTGGTTCTACTTGGCGTGGTTATATTATATTATGTCTACCATAAATTGCTCCCACGCACTTGGTTCGCGTAAAACCATGTACGAGTTGCAATCTGCCAGTGGTTTTATACACCCGACACCCTTGAAAGGAGAGATGAAGACATGTAACCATCCTCATTCTTCTTTACAGAACCTCACCTTCTTTTTGAGGATAAAGACAAATCCATCCATAATGGAACACTCCAAATCTATCTTTTTTAAAAATGCCTTAATCTGAGCGTCCACGAAGTATGCCATATCCACTCCATAAAACATTAACGACTGAAGTCTCACATAATCCTTCGGCGAATAGATCGTTCCGGGCAGAAATTCTTCAAATGGGCACAAATTACACGTACCCCCATTTTTTGGATGAATTTCAGGATTCAGCGAATCGAAATCTTCTTCATTATCGGGTTTTTCCAAACCAAGCTCCTTGAATTTGGGGTCGACCCACTTGAAAAAACCATCTGTCGCCGCAGGTGTTTCCACCCCCTTACAAGCTGGGATATCCCAACTTGACGCCCTCGCAAAACAGACGACCGGACCCTTTTCATTCATAGCTTTCGCTCCTTTCCAATTAAGGACTTCCCGAATGAGTAGCAAATAAAACGCGCTTCGCTCCTCCATAAATATAGTATATTACCTATAATTGTCAAATATTTATAGAACGAGACACGTAGTGACTAAGACTAACCACGTGTCTCGTTCAAAAATGAAATCAAGTTGGGCAGGAATTTATCAAATTCATCTTTCGAGTAATTTCTATTTTCTCTAATTTCAAACAATAATTTTGCTGTCGCTAGGTCACTTTTTTGCGAAATTTCAGGAAGTTTTTCAATAGAAAGCTGGTGAGGGCCTCTGTGTAATACATTGCGCCAATGTATTAACATAAGTAGAGCTTTGACGAGATCAATCCTGTTTGCGTTGATCTTCCTACCGGGGTCATCTAAATTTGAAAGGGCTCTGTCTGCCTCAACAATATTATGATGAATCATTTGTTGCGTGGCAAAGTCTTCTACTGAGAAGTCATCTCTTCCAAATTTTTTACCGCACACCCACTCCCACTCTGGGAAACTTTTGAGCAAGTATCCAGGCGCTTGTAATTTTACTAATAGACTTATCCTTTCTCCGCCGTTTAATTCACTTTGGAAAACACACTGAAATCCGAATTCTTTAATTTCCGGATTTTCCTTTTCAAGCTCATTTTTTATATCCATTCTCCATGCAGTATCAAAACGCTCATCGGTAATTGCGAGTACATCTATATCACTAAATAGCGGATTAAAATCATCACGAGTTGATGAGCCCCACAAATATATACTGACGATTCCCTTGTCCTCATATACTTTGAATATTTTCTCTAGGGCGCGATGAGCAACTTTTTTAGCCTCTATTTTGCTTGGGTTGTTCATTTTATAGAATATATTATGGTAATTAAGATTTTTACCTAACCGCACTGGACTTCTTTTCATTATACACCAACATGCGTATAATCAACCTTTGTCACCACATAAAATCATTAACATGGACATCCGATGTTTGGGGGTACTTACTAACGGTTCCAAACACGCTTTTTATTTGCTACA
>CAYREN010000823.1:0-1705 GCA_964423255.1 uncultured Roseivirgaceae bacterium
CCATTTCGGCTATTATTTTTATACATTGTTATGTGGCGTTTTTCATGATTATCTTATTGTTTTCACCTTTTTCAATGATTTGATGTAAGCTTTAATCCAATAATAGATATTATCAACAATCCTAAAAATATCAATCGTCCCATCGTCACAGGGTCTTTGAAATAAAAAATACCAATTATAGCAGCTCCTGTTGCTCCTATTCCAGTCCAAATAGCGTATGCTGTTCCAACTGGTATTGTACTCAAAGACTTATCAAGAAAATAAAAACTTCCAATCAAACAAACAACAAAAACAATATTCAATGGACTGTTTTTATTGTCATGAGTCAATTTAAGAGTTGTCACAAATCCAATTTCAAGAATGCCTGCTATTAAAAGAAATATCCACCCAATTTTCATTTTTTTTTCCTATTTACTATTTAGTTTTTTTAATGATAAATAACATATTGCTCTACAAATAGTTACTGAATACGGGTTACTTAACTGTTCAGTTTTATCGAACTTAAACGGCTACAACAACTGAATAACCAATAATACGGAAATTATTTATTAGCACGTGTTATGTGGTGTTTATTTTTCACATTCAAACATCTCAGGATAAAAACTCATAAATTCCATTTGTTCTTTAGGTATTTTATTTGTCTCATTTTCATAAAATTTATAAATGCATTTAATGTTTTCTTGCATCGAATAATTGACAAATGATTCATTTACTATTCCTTCTGAATGAGTTTGTATATCTAAAAGTTTTGCTTTGGTCGAGCAATTATCTTCAAAATCTTTCAAATTAATTTCACGGATAGTTGGATTTAATTTTGTTCTGAAATACAATTTTAAATTTGTAATATCAAACACGGTTGTGTATTGGGTTTCAGCATTTTCAAATTGCGGAGAATTAGCATTACCTGGGCTTCTCATGGCATAATGTATATCGAACGCATCTTGAACAATATTTTCACTTTCCTTTTTGTAAAACTGGTTAATTTTAGTGCAACCTATCGCCATAACATCAGGAATAGCATTCTCATTCAAAATAGAAACTCTATCTAAAACATTTCTATCTCCTCCTAATCCTTTGTATTCTTTTATATCATTCATTGACTTTTCATACGTATCATTACAAAGTAACATATATGGCATGTCTTTGTTCGTATAAACAAGCATTTGACCTTTCAGAAACTCAATAATTGCAACATTACCATCTCTGTCACAAATATAAAAGTGTTCTCCACTTCCCATTTTATCAGTAATTCTTATTTTTTTTGCCTCCAGAATAACCTCATTTGTATTTGCGCATTTATCTAACATATATTGTATCCATTGAGATGGCACAACTATAGGTCTATCATCCTTATTTGGATAAACACTTTCCTTAAGTCCCATATGCCCCATAGCCAGTCCTTTTTCGTTCATTCCAGAATTAGCGAATCCTACTCCAACCGAACTAATTGTAATACTTGAATATATTGCTTTCCAACCTACAATATGCTCTCCCGCTAATGGGACTCCAACTTTAAGTAGATTTTTAGGGTTAAATACAATTACACCATAGGGATTGGGATAATCATGATTGCGCCCAAATACAATCTGATTGGAAGTATGAAGAGTAAGACATGAACATTGAGAATAAATTTCACTATTTAACCCTATTAATATGATTATTGAAAGAATTATATTTTTCATTTGTTTTATATTTAATTATTAAT
>CAYREN010000824.1:0-1703 GCA_964423255.1 uncultured Roseivirgaceae bacterium
TAATTCTACTTTACGAAGTTAAGTTTTATATCTTCTATCAATATCTCTTTGTCTGATTTCATGTCTGGTTTTCATTTGATTCAATCTTATTTCCATGTCCTCATTTGTTCCAAAAAGGCTCACGGTTATTAATATTCTTGCATCCCTCATACTCATCAAGGGAGCCTTTGTTTCATGTTCTATTTTTTGTTTTAATAGATAGAGGCCTGCCATAAATACCAACGCATGATGATGATGCCAACCCAACCATTTTCTGATTTGATAATCTGACAACCCTATTTCATTTTTAGCATCATCAAATGTCCTTTCCACCCAGTATCTTTGAGACTGAAAATAAGCAAATTCATGATGACTGTAATCATCTATTTTGCTATTGCTCAAACTATATTTGGTCTCCTTTTTACCGTCCATGGTCTGAGTTATGATCAAAGTCCTTTCTTCTACTTCATTACTTTCTCCTTCGCAGACCCATACCTTTTTTAGGTGTACTTTTAATCTTTTCCACCCTTTATGGGTCTTCCTGATCTTGCTTTCTATTTTCCAATCACCTGCATTTAGTTGCTTCACATATTTATCTACCCTTAATGGGGTTTTGTCAGGCTTTGCTTTTTTGGATGGCCTACCTCTTTTTTTGCTTTTTGGTGGGATAATGTAGCGAGGCCACTCAATAAATAATGTTTCATCTTTGTGGACATCAAGGATGAAAAGTAGCCCTCGTGCATCAAGACCAGTCCGCAATTCTCTGTTATGCCCATAAAGCCCATCGCCTCCAACCCAATCAAACGCAACGCCTTCATTGACCATTTCATCTATTATTTCCAAGGCCAATTGAGGTTTGGTTTTAAACTTAATATGTTCCTCAGGGATGCCGGCAAGCTTGCACCTTGCCTTATCTTTGACCCAATTTTTTGGTATAAACAAACGCTCGTTGACTAACCCTGCCCGGTGGTCATTGACCAGTGAGGCATAAACACCTACCTGGCAATTATCCACCTTGCCCACCACTCCTGCATATTGCCTGCCGACCGCTACAGATTTTATTCCTTTTTTCAAATGAGCAGACTCATCAATGATAAGCCCAGTCGGCTTTTTGCTTTTCATTTTGTTGGCCTCCATCACTTGAGAACTATCTTTGAACACCTTGGAGAGAATGCCCTTATAATCCCATTTCGAATGAGTGATAAAGTGTTGATAGGCTCGATATTCACTATCTGGTATTTCTTCTTCCATTCTCTCCATATTGGCTTTCCCATTCTCAAGATTTAGTAAGCCCTGAATATATTGAAGAGCTGTTTCGGTTCGGTTGTGCTTGGCAAGCTGAAATAAAAATTTGTATGAATAAATGAAATCATCAAGAGAAGATTTGTCACATATAACTGATTTGCAGCTCTTTATGCTTTTTTCAAATATTTTTTTATCCGATTGATTTTTATACATGATAAAATTCAATCGGTCGTTAAACAATAATTATTACACCTCTAATATACTGAAATACAGCTTATTAAACAATATTTAAACTTCTTTTCTTATCTTCGTAAAGTAGAAATAATTAAGATATTTTTATGAAAAACTTCTTAACAATTCTAAATGTGCTCCTGATTTTCTGGATGTTAACTCCTGTATCAGCACAGGAAAATAATGAAATATTAGCTCTTAAGAATTCACCAATTATATTCATCAATCCATATATTGAAAATGGCTCG
>CAYREN010000825.1:0-1683 GCA_964423255.1 uncultured Roseivirgaceae bacterium
TCATGAATATTGTCTTAGAGCACGGTCAAATAATTTTTCGGTAGTAATAAGTTGTAAAAATTTGATGTCGCATTCCATCGGGATATCAGCTTCTCGCAGCAGTCATTTTCAGGCATTTGAACACCCGCCCATACGAAAATACTATATTGCCAGGAACACCCTGGTAACATTAAAAGATTATTTTACACGCGAACCCGCATGGGCTATGCGCCAATTACTTAGACTAGCTATCGAATTAACCTCTATCATATTGTTTGAACGAGACAAAAAAAACAAGACTTACGCTTTTATGCACGGCATAAGGGATGGTATAAAAAATAAAATGGGGCACTGCGAGTGGATCTGAGAATAAAGCCCGTTACAAAAAAAAAGTTGCTCGTGCTTGGTGTACACCTCAACTCGGAAGGCTACCCAAATGTCCGTTACCGAATTCAGGATTTCAGAAAAACACCCTGGCTGGAAATAACTGAAATTAACATACCCATGTGGAAAAAAACTATTTCCTCAAAACATAGTAAACTTCGCTTTATATTCAGCCTGTTTCGAGCTTCCTATGCGCACCTGTCTGTTACCGTAAAATATCTATTACACGGGCGAGCTGATCTGGTATATATCCCCTATCCTTCGGTATTTATGGGATTTATACTTGGAGTTTTACCTCGTACCATCAGACCGAAGAGGGTTGCACTTGATACATTTATTTCTTTGTATGATACCGTCGTCAATGATCGAAAATTATTATCTCCCCAAAACACACTTGCCAGTTTATTAAAACACATAGAAAAAAAGGCGTATTCATACGCTGACTTAGTCATTGTCGACACCCCGCAAAATGTATCTCATGTTTGCAGAGAATTTAATCTGTCCGAAAAAAAAGTAATCGATATACCCCTTTCCACTAACGAGAAGAATTTTCAGCTACAACCCTATCAACCAAATAAAAAAGTATGCAGGGTATTGTTCGTCGGTACTTTTATTCCTTTACACGGAATATCTACAATCCTTGCCGCCGCTATCAACCTGAAAGACAAGCCGAACATTCTGTTTAAAATTGTTGGCACGGGACAAACGGCTGAGGTAATTAAACAAGTAGTCCAGGAAGATACTGCTAACCTAGAATGGGTTCACACATGGCAAACGCCTGAAACACTGGCCGAAATGATTAATGAAGCTGATATTTGTCTGGGGATTTTTGGTTCTGGTGAAAAAACCCAACGCGTCTGCCCGCTAAAACTATACACTTACGCCGCCTGCGGCCGAGCAATTATCACAGGTAAGACAGAATGGACCCGGCATGCCGAAAAAAATCTTGGCTACACGCCTTTTGAGACAGTACCCGTTAATGATGGCACTGCACTAGCGAATAAAATAAAGCAGCTTGCCGATTCACTTGAATATCGAAGAAAGCTTGCAGAAAACAGCAGGAAGTTTTACCAAGATCATCTTTGTAATAAAATAGCACTATCTCGACTGGAAATATTGCTTTTTGATGGCTAAATAACTGTTCCAAAAAGGTGTCCACTTAGGGAACTTGTGAGCCTCTCACCGATCTGATCAATCGACAAAGAAATGACTGATCGAGAGAGGCTCCCAAGTTGGATTACAGTATAAATGAAATACCCCGTGCCGTCAGACGGCGCATGAAGAAGATTTCTCAAAAACACAGCGATGCTGACTACCGAA
>CAYREN010000826.1:0-1682 GCA_964423255.1 uncultured Roseivirgaceae bacterium
ATTTCAATCTTTTAGGATTTTCTGTAATGAATGATGCCCAGCTTTTGTGCTTATTTGTTTTAGAATTACCATTGTAATGATGGCAAAGAGCAACTGCGAGCGCATCGGTTGCATCAAATAATTTTGGATCTCCCTCGATATGAAGTATAGATTTTAACATGCTGGCGACTTGCTCTTTTGAAGCATTTCCGTTACCGGTAACAGATTGCTTTACCTTTTTTGGTGCATATTCTGCAATAGGAATTTCCTTGGACAAAGCTGCAGCCATAGCAACTCCCTGAGCTCTGCCCAATTTGAGCATAGACTGTATGTTTTTTCCATAAAATGGAGCTTCCAGAGCAACTTCATCCGGGCTGAAATCTTCAATAATGCCTAATACTCTGTCAAATATTTTTTTGAGTTTTAGCTCATGTGTTGAATATTTGGATAGATGGATGACGCCATACTGGATAATATTTAACTTATTACCTTTTATCATTAATACTCCATATCCCATGACACTTGTTCCAGGATCCATACCCAGAATAATCTTTTCCTTTGGAATATTTAAGGGAATCTTCATCGAAGTTGAATATTAAATAAACTATGTTCTCAAAATTGATCAATCCTATATAATTTTACACACATATGGTGTTATATTTTTCCATTATTTTTCTGTTATATTTTCTTTTTGTACTGATATTGATTTATGGGTGGGAAAGAACAAATGGTCAGTCACAATTTGACAATATTTCCACAAGCAGTATGTTTGTTACGGTAATTATTGCTGTTAGAAATGAAGAAAAAAATATACTCAGGTTATTAAATTGCCTGTCAAGCCAATCTTATCCCAAGGACAAATATGAGGTTATTATTATAGATGATTCTTCCGAAGATCAAACTATATCTAAAATACAAGGATTTAAAACTTCTAAAAATTTTAATTTAAAACTTCTAAACAGTGATTTTAAAAAAAACGAAGGTGTAACACCTAAAAAGGCAGCCTTACAACAAGGAATTAATTTAGCTAAGGGAGAAATTGTCATGATGACAGATGGTGATTGTTGGTTTGGTGAGAACTGGATCAAATCTTTTTCATTGGCATTTTATCATGATTCAATCAAGTTTGTTTCTGGCATTGTAGCAATTAAAAGTAATAGTACGATGCTTTCGAAAATTCAATCAATTGAGTTTTCAAGTCTTATTGGTACGGGTGGTGCGTTAATTAATCTAAATTATCCATTGATGTGTAATGGTGCTAATCTTGCATTCCGAAAAGAAGCGTTTTTTTTTGTAAATGGATATTCTGGTTATGAAGAAAAATCAACAGGAGATGATGTATTTCTAATGCAAAAAATTCATAACTCTTTTAAAAAATCTATTTCCTTTATTAAAGACCAGCAAGCTGTAGTTTATACAATTCCTCAACCGTCACTTTCAGCATTGTTACATCAAAGAAAAAGATGGGCTTCAAAATGGCGAAATTATCCACTATTGTTTAGTTGGTTGATTCCAGTGTTCCTTTTTATACATTACATTTCTATAGTTACTATTATTTGGGTTGCCTTTATTTTGCCTCAATTTATACTTTGGTTGGGAGTCATTCTTATTGTAAAAATTGTTTTGGACGGAATACTTCTCAGAAAAGTAATGGATTTATGTAAATTGAAATTTGATTATTTTTCATTTTTAATTAGTGAAAT
>CAYREN010000827.1:0-1681 GCA_964423255.1 uncultured Roseivirgaceae bacterium
GAAGATTTAACAGGCATCAAATTTATCTAAATCCAATACGTGACTGTAAACAGCAATTACAGAGATTTAGGCCTAACATTGATAAACAACGGAATTTTCATATTTATAAAACAAATGTCACATGATTTCTAAGAGAGTTTCAAATATTATCTTTAAAAGTATTGGACATAAGACAATACGATATTTACAGCCAATAAAGTACTCTGCCTCAGTTGGGGATGTTAAAAGGATCTACGATGATATAGGATATGATTATGTATTAGGAGCCCCGTTTACATTACATGCTTCCAATCCAGAAATTATGGCAGGCATCTGGAGTTTGGTCAGAGAATCATTAATTGTCAATGGAAAGGTAAAACGCCTTACTAAGGAAGCAATTGCAGGTGGTGTATCCATTAGCAATCAATGCCCGTATTGCCACGAAGCCCACATAAAAATGTCGGGTGGCATAATAGATGAAAAAAATGAGAATCTTTTTGAATGGTGTAAATCTCATTATAAGCATAATGAGATTATTCTCAACCCTCCATTTTCAATAAAGGAAGCTCCTGAAATCATTGGAACCGCTCTCACGTTTCATTATATAAATCGCATGGTCAATGTGTTCGTTACTGAATACCCTCTTCCGCTACCGAGATACTTGAATTGGTTAAAACCTACCATATCATCATTTTTCAAAAATACTGCAGCAGCAAATATTACAAGTATAAAGGCTCTGCCTGGACAATCGTTAAAATGGTTGACACCTAATGAAGAAACAACAGAATTTTTATGGACGGAATCAAACATTCACATAAAAAATAGTTTTTTGAGTTTTGATAAATTGATAAATCATACTGGAGAAAATGTCATTCCCTCAAATGTGAGAAGAATCGTATTAAATTATTTAGCAGATTGGACTGGAAATAATCCAGGATTTGGAAATGAATGGATTGACAATTTAACTAAGGGTCTTATACTATCTGAAAAGGTAATTGCACAATTTATTTTACTCATTGCAACTATGCCATATAAAATAATGAATCATCATATCCATGAATTAAAAAAAATTGGCGTAGAGAATGAAAAACTATTAACCATTGCTAGCTGGGGAAGCTGGCAAGCCACTAAAAAAATTGGTAACTGGATAAGTTCACCTTTTAGTATCGGTCACCAATAATATGGAATCAAATTTACGTGGGTTCTGAGAGTCTCACTAAATTTTTCTCCCGAACGCTTTCAGGGTTGAACTCCAATTTGCATCGGGGCAGGCTAAACTTATTGGGGACTATGGAGCAACAATTATTTGTGTAATTTCAATCTCTCGTTTTTCTAAATGTTTACTAGATATCTGAAACTATCAGATGGAAATTGAAACGAATCCAAAACACCATTAGATCGTATATGCTAATCACCTTAGAATTTTGTTTTGTTCTTATTCATCAAAAGTGCTTCCAAAACAATAATAATTATTCTATCATTAATTAAACATACCGGTTATTTGGCAGCTTGATGTTGTAGCTCATTGAAAACAAAAATATAGCTCAATAATAATGATATTTGAGCCGAATTGATCATCTTTGTGAGCTAAATGTTTAATTATGAATATTGAAAGTCTTATAATAAAATATGTAAAGCAAAATCCACATTGCTCTTCAAATGAAATATTGCAAGGAGTTGAGAATAAAAAAAGCCTTGCAAC
>CAYREN010000828.1:0-1681 GCA_964423255.1 uncultured Roseivirgaceae bacterium
GTTTGTCTGAGTGTATGGGCTGCTAAAGAAGCTTTGTGTGGTAGTACCCAAGACTTGCCGTAATTATCAACAATTGCAGTTGAATCAATGCCTGACATACTCACGTAAAGAACAGCATCGTAATTGTCAACGATGTTGTCAATTTCAGCAATATTCACCGTAATGGTTTCCGTAGTTAAGGTAAGATCTGTAATCCAATCATTTGTAGCTGTGCAGCGATACTGACCTGTATCAGAAAGGGCAATGCCGGTGAATTGAAGAACCGAATCCGTAGCGCCGGAAATGTCTGTCCAACTTGACCCATTATGCTTTTGCCACTGCCAGTTGGTATATTGACCGCCGATATTTGAGGATAAAACTACTTCAGTGTATTCAACAACAGTAAAAGTGTCTGAATCTCCAATGATCTTCTGAGGCTCATATAATAAAGAATCAAAGGGATGAGTGTCAACATCCGTAAACTGTTTTTCAAGGTTCTCAAAATCTAATTTATTTTCATAAGCCCTGAGAATCAGATTTTCTTTATTAGGATGTTGTGTGAAATCGGGGATATAATCAAAATTGGAATTGAAGATATTCAGTTCATAAAGAGCAGGATTGTTTAAAAATGAATCTGGAAGCGGGCCTTCTAATTGGGTGTCTCCTAGGTCAACCCATTGCAGTTTTGTGAGATTTTGGAATGATTGGGGTAATGTCCCTGTGATGTTATTTCCTGACACACCAAAATACCATAAATCTTGAAAATTGCCTATCCAGTCTGGTATTTCCCCATTCAAATTATTTCTATTTAGCGCAAGTGCTTGTAACTTATTTAAGTTTTTTAATGTGTCTGGAATTGTTCCTGTAAATTCATTATCAAATAAACCAAGCCAAGTTAATTTGGTGAGTTTTCCTATCGATAATGGGATATCACCGGATAAATTATTATTTGTCACGTAAAAAATATTCAGGTTGACTAAATTACCCAGGTCTTCAGGTAATTCTCCCGTTAGTTGATTGTCCGACAATTGTAAGTCGATAAGACTGGTTTTAGCCGTAAGGAAGCCCGGGAATTCTCCTGTTAGTTGATTATCTCTTAAATTCAAAACTTGAAGGTTCGGTATGTCTATTATTGATTCCGGTATAGCTCCTGTTAATTGTGCTTCATAAAGAGTTAGGTGTCTTGTACCAGTCAATTCACCAAGCCAGGATGGTATTTCACCAGAAATATTGTTTTTCCCAATGGAAAAATAGACACATCCTTTAAGATTCCTCAGGCTATCAGGGATGGTTCCTTCAAGATTATTATCCCATAAAAGTAATCTCCATAAATTTGTACAATTGCCTAATGATTCAGGAATATTGCCATTTATTTGTGTCCAGTAAAGTGCTAACTCTCCCAAGTCTTTCAACTCTCCAATATTTGATGGAATCGGACCACTAATTGGATTACTATAAAAATATAGTTGCTTCAGTGATTTCAGGTTGGTGATGGAAGCAGGTATTGTCCCGGTTAGATTATTGCTATGCAATTTCAGTTGAAATACATCTCCATCTAAAACATTTACACCATACCAATTATCAAATTCTTCATGTGTCTCTCCTGATAACCAGTTTGAATTATTATTCCAACTTACACCATTCGTTATTTCGTAAATATCTTTTAATGCCTGATATTCAATATGATCAGGTACTAATCCCT
>CAYREN010000829.1:0-1679 GCA_964423255.1 uncultured Roseivirgaceae bacterium
CACTCCAGTAGGTTGGGTCACCTTTCCAGTTATTGAGCGTTTTGCCATCAAATATTTGGACGAAAACTTCTTCTACATTCTGCGTAACAGCTGATTCCTTTGGCTCATCTTTTTGATTTTTACTGGAGGATTTTCCATTGCAATTAATGAGAGCAAGTAATAAAATAATCCAGGGTATAAATTTAATATTGTTCATTTTAAGCATATTGATTATTTTTAGTTATAACAGTTTATCTCAACATAATGTATCATTATAAGAACACTTGCCACAAAATTAATGCGTATTGTTTTTCAGTGGAGCATTTCCTTTATTATAAAAAATGTACAGTCCATCCTTACCGGCAACAATGATATCTTTTCTGCCTGATCCTGTAAGGTCGCTAATAGCGAATCCTAATCCAACACCCTTACCTTCTCCAAATGATCCATAGCTTATAATTTGTTTTGTAAAAGATTCTCCATTCCACTTGAAGTAGTATATGCCAAGCGGGTCATTTGATCCTGGATCTCTCCCATTGTGTGCGCGATATCGTTTTCCGGTAATGAGTTCATTTTGTCCATCCCCATCCAGATCTGTCCATTCCATTGTGTGATATTGTGAATTGTATGGATCGATAGCGTGTTTTATCCATGATAATTCAGTTGTGTTATTGACTGTTTTTTGTTCGTACCAATCTAATCCATAACCATGGCCTTGCCCTACGATCAAATCCTGTAAGCCATCCTGATTTACATCTGCTACAATAATAGGAACACTGGCCGTCCCCTTACCCAACTCAAATTCCTGATGAAAAGCCCATGGCTCGTCGAAAGGTTTTTCAGGAGCTTCAACCCAGCCGTTATGCACAATCAAATCGCCCCTTCCATCACCATTGATATCTCCAAAGCCCAGACCATGCCCATGTTTGCCCATGATTTTGTATGAATTAAATTTGCCCGTTCCTTTTCCATGTTCATCCCGTACCAGGCGGTAGATCGCCAATGAATCGTTTGGTGTATTGGGTATTATTTCTTTTACGCCATCACCATCAATATCCCAGGCCCTGGTAGTTTCAACATTACCGGTTTCAGCGATAACATGCTCCTTCCATTCTCCATTATTACCCGGATTTTCCCTCCATCTTATTTGTTTGCCAAACCAACCTCCTGTAATTATGTCCAGAAGTCCATCCTCATTCACATCCAAAGGAATGGTAGAAAAATCATCCCAATATTCACCATATCGCTTATCAGAACCAATGTAGTGCCGATTTAAGTAATCCGGACCTTCATACCAATATGCTCCGGAAATTATGTCTGGGACCTCATCATTATTTACATCAAATACGCCTACCGTTTCAAAACTTTCAGAAGCTATTTGCCTTTTATCAAATTTTAATGAGGGCGCTATATTTTCTGCTTTATCCAATTTTGATTGGGAAACGCAAAGCATACTGCTAAAGAAAAACGGGATAGTCAGGATGAATAAATTTTTCATAAATAAGTGTTTGCTTCTTGAGTTTAACATATTCATGTGAATATCATTTATCTGGCCTTTCGGATATTTTGCTTATAGCAATTTTCACTCACACTATCATTCATAAACAGCATGTTTGGAATTTCCCCCGGAGATCAGGTAGGCCAATAAGTCTTTGAGTTCTTCCTCATTTAATCTATTGATCAAACCGGGAGGCATGGCC
>CAYREN010000830.1:0-1669 GCA_964423255.1 uncultured Roseivirgaceae bacterium
GGCAAGAATAAATCCTGCCACACCATTTTCTGAAAGCTTGGAAACCATATTCAGAATCCAGCCGTAATTAGCATTACTCTTAGGCGGTACATCATAACCGCGCCATCGTGGATCATCTAGCAACTCCTTTTCACCTCGCCAGTCTTTTAGATTGAAGGGAGGGTTTGCCATAATGTAATTCGCTTTTAAATCTTTATGCTGGTCATTGGCAAAAGTGTCAGCGTGTTTCTCTCCCAAATTGGCTGAGATTCCTCTGATTGCCAAATTCATTTTGGCTAACTTATAAGTTGTGGGGGTGTTTTCTTGTCCATAAATAGACACTTCCTTTTTACTACCTTGGTGATTTTCAATAAACTTTATTGACTGCACAAACATTCCACCCGTTCCACAGCAGGGGTCATAGATGATGCCTTTGTATGGTTCTATCAACTCAGCAATCAGGTTAACAATGGTTTTAGGGGTATAAAATTCACCTTTGCCCTTACCGCTACTTTCTTTTAAGGCAAATTTCCCCAGGAAGTATTCGTAAACACGCCCAATAACATCTTGTCCATGGTCTTTGAGTGTATCAATGTCGTTAATGGTGTCTAATAAAGAAGCAAGTTTTGTTTTGTCTAAGGCTAATCGAGAGAAATAATTATCAGGCAAAGCACCTTTCAGGGCAGGGTTGTTTTTTTCAATGGTATTAAGAGCGGTATCAATTTTTAAAGCAATATCATTTTGCTTGGCATTTTTAATAATGTAGCTCCATCTTGATATTTCCTCTAAAAAGAACACATTTTTCATATTGTAGAAATCTTTCATTTCCACATATTTCTCTTTGTCCTCTGCAATCAGTTATTTTCTGCGTTGTTCAAATTTATCACTGGCGAATTTCAGGAAGATAAGTCCAAGAACAACGTGTTTATATTCCGCAGGTTCTACCGAACCTCTTAATTTGTCACACGATTGCCAAAGTGTTTCTTCTATGGGTTTTGGCGTTGTATTATTTTTCTTTGCCATTGATACTTATTTTTCCTTTCGGCTTGTGTTCTGAGTCTGTAATTTTTAAGTATAGCAATCAGAAGATAGGCTGTGTCAGCATTTTGTGACTTGAATAGTTGATGTTTTGGATAGAGGAATATTTTGTTAACGAGAGATAAATAGCTTGACGCAGCAGAGTCTTAATAATATCCCTTAAAAAACTATGGATAATGAAGTAACTCCAGTCTTCTGCATAATCAATAGGATTTTTTTACAAAACTATATTAATAGTTCCAAAAATTTAAAAGTGCAAAATATACTCTATACGTTGATTTTCATCAAAATAAAAACGAATATACTGGGCTAGTATCACTGAATAACAAAATACCGTACATTCACGATATATCGTCAAAAAACCCCTGAGAAAGCGACTTTTTTTCTGTTAAAATATTACTTAACACACTGATATTAAATATAATTAATCAACTGGAAAGATTTTGGCACAGCTTCTGCAATAGTTAAACTATCACCTAACAAGACAGGAAGATAAAATGTCAGAATTTACTATCCATACACTTGATATTGCACCACAAGCATCCAGGCTCATACTACAAAATACAGAGAAACAATTAGGCTTCATTCCTAATTTATATGGGTGTGATTAAAAGTGCCGTAAAAAAACATTGCTCTTCTACCATGAAGCACA
>CAYREN010000831.1:0-1663 GCA_964423255.1 uncultured Roseivirgaceae bacterium
CTTACTCAGTTCATCATCAGTGAAGAGTAATTTGATAGTGAGCAACATGTTATTTTCTATTTTTAGAGCAATCAGAGGAAAAGAAATTCATTAGTTGAAAGAGCTAAATTGATCACTGTGAAGCCAGTTTAATTTGAATGAAGTAAGCTCGATACGGTGAATAAAATCCGGCTGAAAAATCAAAAGCAGGGATTGATATTTGCAAAGTCATGCGCGGAGAAAATAAGTGCAGTAGATTGCCAGGTGATTGTGAAAGAGCAAGAGCAAGAGCTAAGTTCTGATGTTTGCAAAGCTGAGTGAAGAGAAATAAAGCGCAGACGACTACCACAAAACCTTACCTGCTATAATCAATATTTCATGTGCAGAATCCTCAAGGAAGTAAAATGATTTCTGATTTTAAAATAATCGACACTCTTTCGCCGGGTGATTTTGAAATTTTCGTTCGGGATGTTTTTGTTTCTGCTGGCTGGACAAATGCAGTAATTACAGAAGTCGGAAAAGAATATGCACACGGAGACGGTGGTGTTGATATTTTTGCCTATAAAAATAAACGCAAGTTTGCTATTGAAGTTAAACAAAGACAGGCTGGTTCAACTGTAGATGTAAAGGCATTAAATCAATTGGTAACAGGTGCAAAATTGGCAAATGTTACTAATATGGTGTTAGTTACAAATTCATATTTCACATCAGAAGTAAGAATACGAGCATTGCGCCTAGGTGTTGAGTTAATTGATCGTGATGGGTTACAGAGTTTATGGGTTGAAAAACACTCAGAAATTGGACGTGAAATTAAACCAAGGGTGTATCAAGAATCAGTCATTACAGAAAGCATAAATTATTTTGATGCTGGAAAAACGCGCTTGTTAATTGAAATGGCAACAGGGCTTGGAAAAACCTATACAGTTGCTATTCTAGTAAAACGAATTTTACAGAAACAAGAGAAAAATTTAAGAGTCTTATTTCTGGCGCACCAAGTAGAAATCTTGTTGCAATCGGTAACAGCATTTAAAAACGTATTTGGTATTGGAACCTATTCATTTTCTGCATGTTTTGATGGATCAGAACCAGAAAATACAGATTTTGTTTTTGGTAGCTTTGATACCTTACATACAAAAATTAAAACACTGAGTAATGGACTATTTGATATTGTCATTGTTGATGAAGCGCATCATGTTCCAGCACGAACCTATTCAGCCGTTGTAACGCATTTTCAACCTCGTTATTTAGTCGGTTTAACAGCGACTCCATACAGACAAGATAATAAAGATGTACTTGCTTTTTTTGGAGGCTCCGATGGACATATTGGTAAGTATGATTTGGCATGGGCACTTCGGCACAACAAACTGGCTTTCCCTAAATACCTAGTCCTTTTGGATGACTTAGATCAATCCCGAATTGACCAACTTGAGCAGGGGTTAAGCATCAATGATTTGGATAAGCAACTTTTTCTTCACAAAAAAGATGAGGAAGTCGTACGAATTATAGAGACAACTATTCAAGATAAAAATATTGAGAACCCTAAAGGTATTGTTTTTTGTCGTAGCATTGCTCACATGAAATACCTTATACAATTTTTCCCGTTAGGGAGCGCAACACTTGTGCATTCTAAAATGCTAGACCACCAACGCAGACAAAATATTAGAGATTTTCGGGAGTCGGAATA
>CAYREN010000832.1:0-1660 GCA_964423255.1 uncultured Roseivirgaceae bacterium
CAGCACTTGCTTTATTTTTTTAAGTAAAGGTTTATTTATAATAATAGTCAATATCTCGATTTACCCGATCCACCTCTAAAACTCACCAATTCCTCATGGCTCAGTATTTTTTCTTTAGCTCACGATTCAGAAATATTTAGGCCATTTTAATGATACCAGTCCACTACTTCTTGAATGAGATAATTTCACAATTTTTTTGCCTTTTCCATTTCCCAAAAAAAAATAGGATAGCAGTCTTTATCATTGAGTTGTTTTTAGTGGACAAATTCAATATCCTTTAATCATACTTACTCAACACTTTTATTATATCTTTTGGTTTAATGCCATAACTGATGAGTTTTCCATATTGATCAAAAAGTATTCCTAAAGGGAACATGGTCACCTCACCAAAGCTCTTTGATACTTCCTCATCCATTTGAATCTGAGGCCAAGGCATATCAAGCAACGTTACTACCTCTTTTAATCTTTCCTTTTTATCATTTGAGCTAATGCCTACAATTACAATTTGTTTGCTATAATTTTTGTGTAGTTTTTTTATATCAGGTATTTGTTTTACACAAGGTTTGCACCAAGTACCCCAGAATTCAATAAATATTAATTTCTTATTTTTTATCAATTCTCCAAAATTTAACTCCTTCTCATAAATCGTTTTCTTACTGATTGTCGGTAATGTGTATGGGAAAGTTATAAAATCATCTGTTGGTGATGATGGGGAAGTAATAACCATGTTTTCAGTAACAGTAATTATCGTCTCGAACTGGCCATAAACAAAGATTGATTGATTTTTTTTCAAAGGATAAAAATTCAGTCTATTGAATCTTTGACCACTTAATTTAGACCACTTATATGGAGCAAATGCAAACAGATCAATATTAAAATCGTCATGTAGCCCATTGCCATTTTTATCCAATAATATTATTGAGACGAGTTCGTTTTCATTGACATCGTTCATTGCCACTTTTAGATTCAAGTTTGCTAGTATATTATTATTTGATAGTGCTGTAATATCAATAACACCGATATTACTTAACTTCATGTCTATCTCATTTTCGTGACGAAGTTTCAATTCTATCTCTTGCATTGTAAAATTCTTTTCCCTCATATTATTTGATGAACATGAAAATAAAAATGATGAGAGAAATACAGCAAATACACAATATTTTGAACTAAATATTTGCCTCTGAATACAAATTGAATTTTTTCTCACTTATAAGATATATTTTAGATTGGATTAATATGAATTAAAAATAAAGAGGCTGTTACAGCCACAGCCTCTTTTAATGAATCAACAATCACAAATGTTAATTGACTAGCCGCTTGAATCAGTTCACAATCTACAACCAGCCAATGGGCCGGTTGTATGACAGAATTCTAAAGTATAACAATTATGGTGCCGTCCCCAGATCCACCCCTAAAACTCACCAATTCTTCATGGCTCAACATTTTTTCTTTCTTCAAACTTAATTTTCCTAATTTTTTCATTTTAGTATTGTTTTAGTTTTGCTTACTCTTTGTCCTCCTAAGGTAAACCTACGGAGGACGATGCAGTTTTCAGCTTCCCCGGATGCTTCTTTTAGCGCGCATTTTAGAAACATCGAAGCTAAGGTAACAGGTCAGAGTCCGGTATTATCGGACTCTGAGTATTTCGCAGAGTTTTTTT
>CAYREN010000833.1:0-1659 GCA_964423255.1 uncultured Roseivirgaceae bacterium
GATTATTTGAAACTGGCAAAAAAGTTCATCCGGTCTATGATGCCATTCACAAGCCGGATGTGCTTATTAAAGCTGCAAAGGCAATTAGTAGGTAATTCATTTATGCAAATAAAGAGGAGAAAGATTAGATCCTTACCGAAAAGGACGCGAATTATTGTTGTTAATTTAATTAAAACATGAGATTATTAAAATCCCCATTTTCAATTGGACTTATTTTATTTTCTGTAAGTCAGCTTACCGTTACTAATGTGTTATCCCAGGATATAGAAATTAGTAAAACAATAATATCTGACAATCCACCATCAGTCTTTGATGCAAAATATGAAAAAGTAAAGTCCAGGGTAAGTTATGTGCCGGGGATAAAAATTATAAGAGGAGAAACCCAATTGATTGTCCCTGAGCATGAGAGTTTTTGTCCTGCAGGAAGTGTTTTCAAATACAATAACGGGGATATCCATGTATATGACAGACGCTCCAAGGATGGAGGTAAGACATGGCAAAAAAACCAACATATATTGGAAAACTCAACTTTTCAATATCCAGAGCCAGATGGTGAAGTGATCATGTTTAGATCTCAAAATGCAGGAGGAGGCTCATCTAATGCTGGACGACCTGAATTTTCTCTCCAAAAAACAGAAACAAAAGGAATATTTGAGGTTGATTTTTTTCGGTCACATGACAATGGGCTTACAAGGATAAAAGAGGCAGCAAAAGTTTTTTTGCCTGAAGTATTAAATAATCTAACGGGTGTTTTATGCCGCAAGATTATTCGTCTTCAAGACGGAAGCCTGTTGGTAAGTATGTATAGTAGAAATGGTAAAAGTGATAAAATTGAAGAGCAGCAATTCCGCTCTATTGCTCTGCGTTCGGAAGACAGAGGTAAAACCTGGCACTATTTTTCAACGATTGCCTTTGATGGGAAAGAAGATGTTAGAGGAGAAGGGTTTGATGAAACTTCATTATTGGCGCTGGATGATGGAAGGGTTTTTAGTTTCATTAGATCAGGGGCCAGTTATCAGGCTTCCTTGGGCAGTTCTAATAATAATGATTGGGATAACAAAATGCCTTTTAGTTATGGCAAGCAAACGCCAATTTACTTGAGTATTTCCAGTGATGGTGGAAAGACCTGGAGTATCGCCGACCCGATCACTACCCATGGTGTGTGGCCTGATGCCATCCAATTGGAAAACGGAATAATTGCTGTTAGCTATGGCCGCCCGGGAAATTGGTTAATGTTCAATGATAGCGAAAGTGAAAGCTGGGGGCCGGTTATTCCATTTTACAATGATCTCTATCCTCCCGATTGTGGTAATTACGTATCGATGGAAGAGGTAGCACCAAATGTCCTGTTAGTTGTGTATTCGCGAACCAATCCCAATGACCATTGGCAAAGTGAGTTTGTGGGGACCTACTTTCAAGTAAAGCGGGAGATTATAAAATAAAATTTAATATATTAATTTTTATTTTATTGGGTAATATATCTCCTGAACTGTACAGATTAAACCCTAAGGAATATTTTGTTTTTATATAAATAGTGCAGAAACAACCATTCGATGGCAATTACACCAAGAATGATAATAATTTGACCATTATCTCCTAGTGGGTTTGCGATCCATCCCGTTAGGAATTTAGAAGAATGCCAAAAATCGATAATCCTTC
>CAYREN010000834.1:0-1657 GCA_964423255.1 uncultured Roseivirgaceae bacterium
ATACGTAAATTTCCTGACATACCAAGATGAATAATTAAGGTATCAGCATTGCTGGTTTTTAATAGCAAGTATTTTGCGCGCCGTCTGACATTTTGAATAACTTGACCTGTTAATAGTTGCG
The DNA here is from genome assembly GCA_964423255.1 of uncultured Roseivirgaceae bacterium. GTDB lineage: Bacteria > Bacteroidota > Bacteroidia > Cytophagales > Cyclobacteriaceae > JAAUQL01. The sequence continues at coordinate 122 of CAYREN010000834.1, forward strand.
AAAGGTCAGCGGGGATTGGCCAGCGTAATTGAGCATGTCTAATAATGACATTTGCGATTTTTTTTCCACTGATATGTGGGTTGATACCTCGACATGTTGTTTCTACTTCGGGTAATTCGGGCATGTTTTTTGCTGAATTAAAAGACGGTTAAAGCTATTTTGTAGCTAGTAGGTATAGAGGGGAGTCAGGGCGACCGCATATAAATAATTAAGAAAACAATACTTTAGCTCGGTAATCATCATTCCACGCTGCCTTTCTTCTTTTTTTTGCCATGCTCAAAGGGGATGACTCACGTTCAAAAAGGTTCAAAGATAAATGGCGCATGCTTGTCATTATTGCAGGCCCATTGTCTTTTCGAATTCTGCTCGCATCATCTCCAAATACAACATCTAATCGCCAATGTAATAGATTTTCAACCCCCCAATGCCCACGAACTGCTTGTGAGAACTTTTTGGCATCAGCCATCATTGAATTAATAAAGAAGCGTTTTTCTACCGTTTTTTTATTACCTTGCCAACATTCGCGCTCAACCATACCAATACTCCGCAATCCTTTCCAGCTGGAAATTGTTGATAATGAATAAATATTCTCAGTAATCCAGTAACGGCGTATCTCAAGACGGCCATGATCTTTGTCTATTTCTTCTATGTAGTCATGATCTACCGCTTTAAAGTTTTCAGTTATTGCTATCTGAAAAAAATCTTCTACTTCCTCACGTAATATCCCCTGATTACCTTTAAGTCCTAAGACATAATCTGCTTCTTGCTCAATAATCTGTGAAGCAATTGATTTTTGACAACCCATGGCATCAATAGTGACAATACACCCTTTCAATTCTAGTATGGCTAACAGCTTGGGTATTGCTGTAATTTCATTTGATTTCTCGTCGGTTGCTTCTTGTGCTAATACCAGGCGGTTACTACATGCCCAGGCACTGACCATATGCAAGGGTTTGCGGTTGTTTTTTTTGTCTCGAGAACCTCTGGCTGTTTTCCCATCAATAGCAATAACTTCCCCACCAGTATTTTCTTTAACCGCGTTGACCCACTTCATAAAACACTCTCGAAACCCAGAAGGTGACACTTTTCGTAGAGTATAAGCAATACAATCATGTGATGGAATACCATTGTCTAATGAAATATATTGCCGTAACCATTCCTCTTTCTCTTTACCAAAATCCTCAATAGCTTCCCAACCATCAGAACCACTGCTAATTGCACAAATAGCTAAAACGATAATATCACTCAAGCTATGCAGCTTATGTCTCTCTAGTCTTGGGTCTTGCAATGTGGAAAAATAATCTATAATACAAGCAGCCATATAACCATCCTAATGTTGTTTGGCTATATAATCTCTTAACTTGCTGGTTTATTGCAAGTTTATATGCGGTCACCCTGACCTACAGTACTAACCCAATAATTTTCATTAATCAAAGGTAAAGTATGAGCAATAATGTAACGGATAGAATAATTATCAAAGAAGCCCCAATTCCCATTTAGAACAAAGAAAAACCAAGGAAGCCTTGGCTGTATAAT
>CAYREN010000835.1:0-1655 GCA_964423255.1 uncultured Roseivirgaceae bacterium
TCTAAAGGTTTTGGCAAATCTTTTTCATCCAACATTTGCCGGATATCAATTTCAATATCTCTTGCCATAGAAGATATGGGTACATCATTATACAATCCTTCAAATGGATTTTCAGAATATTCACCTATCATTTCCATTAGAATAAAGACCCATGACACCAACATGGTAAAAGGAAGTACTAACCAGCTGGAATATATATTGGTTGCATTTATAAATATATTCAACATTCCAAAAGGTAACAAAAACAGAAATATCCACACAAAAATGTAGTTAACTGTAGCATATTGCCTAGGAAAGGGAAAGTTTTTAATACGTTCCGATTTTCCCTGTAGTGTGTACAATTCACCCAGCATTTTTTCCAGTTCCATATGTCTGAAATCTTCTATTCTTCCGTCAAACTTTAGTTTCAATAATTCTTTAGACTGTAAACTCAACAAATGTGAAGCTTTATTGCCTTTGGTCATTAAGTAATCATATTCACCCGAACTTAGGTAAGGTTTTAATTTTTCAAAATGATCTTCATCATGGTGAATTCCTCCTTCCTTCCTCAGTTCGACTTCACTTTCAGCGGTATGTTCCCATGGCTTGGGCAGTCTTAATTGATAGGTTAATGACTTTAACCAGGCAACATGGCGATGCACCATTGATTTATGAATTGTACGGAGATCATTTTCTGAAAGTTTTTCTTTTGCATGCTCATTGGTAATAAAATCTCTCGACATGATTGTAAATGTTCTGGAAGCGTTTACAATGCCACCCCAAATTTTGCGTGCTTCCCACAATCTGTCATAAGACGAATTATTTTTAAATCCTAAATAAAAAGAAACAGCAATACCAATTAGGGCAATCGGTTGCCATGGGATGGCTAACCATTCCCAACCCAATATTTTAAAAAGTAAAATGGGAATGATATCTATGATAAAGAAAATAAAAATGTATTTTTTGCTCCAACTGACAGTGCCCCAAAACGGAAACCTTTTACCTATAAACATGATATTTTATTTTATGAAGTCAACTTTACCCGAATCTAAATGATAATAAGCTGAAATAATCTTTATTTCACCAGAATTAATAGCATTTTTAATAATTGCCAATCTACTTGGTAATTCAATAGCTGCTAACTTTGCATTTTTTTCACTGTTTTATTTATTGTGACATCCTGCTTTGATTCTGCCAAGGCAAGTGTAATTTGCCCAAGTAGATGGTTTAAGTTATAGCCGTTATCCCACCAGCAACTGTCGCTGTTACAGCACCACAGTTTTGATGACCAAGTACCACAATTAGTTTGGCCTCCAATATTTGAAACCGCATATTCAATGCTCGAAATGGAGGAAGTATTGGCAATATCCCCTGCTACTCTTACCGTAAATAATTCTCCTAAACCAATATCGAAAGCTAATTCTGAAACGGCTCTGCTATCTGCACAGCCTAATATAATAGCATAAGGTTCTTGTCCACCAATGAGTGAATCTCTTCTTAAGTTATTTTGAAGTTTTCCATCAAAATTGTCTTCAACAAATCTTGCATTGCCTTCCTTTAGTTTTTTTAAATAAGCAATAGATCAACTGGAGGGTTTGCTAAGAATTTCTTTGGCTGGAAGTGCTAACCCAACTACCCAAAGTATGAACCATATTATACCAGGAATTATCCAGGTG
>CAYREN010000836.1:0-1645 GCA_964423255.1 uncultured Roseivirgaceae bacterium
TGCAAACCTCAGACTTAAGCTGGAAAAGTACAGAAGTATTACTCCCTCCAGGAAATCATCTTGTAGAAGATGATCTTTTGGCCAGGCTATCCGATAATACATTTGATAGCTTGAAAAAGTTTACTGCTGCAAAACAACTCGCATGGCTCACAAGAACCAATTCAGGTCACAAGGCAAATGTATCGGCATTAAAAATTGGTAATGTGCAATTACTAAATCTACCTGGTGAAACTTTTATCGAATATCAATTGGCGGCTCAGAAAATGAAGCCCGGCCAGCATGTGTGTACCGCAGGCTATGAAGAATATGGGCCTGGGTATGTTTGTACAGAAATTGCATATAGCCAAGGCGGGTATGAATCTAGTGAACGGGCATCGAGCGTTTCTCCAGATGTAGAAAAGATTTTAATGGGGGCAATTAGTAAAGTCTTGAAATAGTGTCCCGTATATTTAAACCTAATAATTCGTCTTATCTTTATAACATACCAGTACAATTCAAGTTATGAAAGAGATAAAAACCATTATTGAAAATATTAAAATAGCTTATTCCTTAGGTTTAAAAACTGTAATGGCTACTGTTGCCAATGTATATGGTTCGTCTTACAGAAGAAAAGGTGCCAGGATGCTAATCAGGGAAGATGGACTTTGGTTTGGATCGGTAAGTGGGGGTTGCCTTGAAGGGGATGTTATTGAAAAGGCAAAAGATGTCATGAAATCCAATAAACCCCAGCTGTTTAAATATGACACAAGGCAAAATGCTAAGAATGCATTTGGTATGGGTTACGGGTGCAATGGTATTTTGGAGATATTGATTGAGCCTATTGAATTCCATGAGAAAAGTGCCTCATTTAACATTTTGAATGGCCTCATCGTTGAGCAGCATCTGCAAGGATTATCAACTGTATTTAATTCTGAAGATGAAAATATTGCCGTTCTTGGCGAACGCTTACATTCTAATGGCACCAATTTCATAAAGAATGAAACACTTGTACAAAAGGCTAAAACAGATTTAAAAGATGCCATTTCTTCAAATAATACTTATTGTAAAACATATAAAATTGATAATAAAAAAGTGAAAGTTTTGCATGAAGTATTTCGGCCCAAACTAAATATTCTTATTTATGGGGCAGTATTTCATGTTATTCCATTCCTGAAGTTTGCCAACGAACTAGGATACAATGTGCATGTGACAGATTCTTTTGAACCGATCCAGCCAATTTGGAATTTTCCCGGTTCTGACGAAATTAATTTAATAGACGATGCAGAAGTTAATCAACTCATTTCAAAAAATCCTAATATGGCTGTTGTTTTCCTTACGCACAATTTTTTTTATATCAAGGAAGAATTGCCAAAAGTGCTGAAATCCAATATTCCGTATGTTGGTATTTTGGGAAGTAGAAAGAAGACACAAAAAATATTGAAAGAAGCAGACGTAAATAGTGAAAAATATAGTGATTCGGAATTAACAAAAATCCACTACCCCATTGGCCTGGATATTGGGGCAAATACTCCGGAAGAAATCGCCTTATCTATTGTCGCAGAAATTATGGCTTTTTTCTCAACGGGAACAGAGGAATCTTTAAGTCAATTTAAAGGTTCTATTCACAACAAACATCCTGAAAATATCATCGATAAATAGGGGATTA
>CAYREN010000837.1:0-1644 GCA_964423255.1 uncultured Roseivirgaceae bacterium
CTGTAATAGCATAACCTTCTAGGGAGGAAAGTAATATTCTCCTAAGGGCATTACCTATTGTAACTCCAAAACCAGGCTCCAATGGTTTGAATGTAAATAAACCATGAAAATCATCGGCTTTTTCCATTGTTACCTTTTCAGGCATTTGAAATGATAATATTGACATATCTAATTGGTCTTAATTAAAGCTTATACGAAAGATAATAATTACTTAGAATAAAGTTCTACGATTAACTGTTCCTGGATATTTTCTGGAATTTCTTCTCTCCCAGGTATACTCAAGTATTTACCAGATTTTTCTGCAATGTCCCATTCTAACCAAGGATATTTCTGCACACGATTGCTTGTTAAACTATTGATAATAACCTCTAAAGATTTAGACTTTTCACGTACTGAAATAATATCACCCGTTTTTAAAGTATAAGATGAAATATTAACAATTACTCCATTTACCAAAATATGCTTATGCAATACTAACTGCCTAGCTCCTCTTCTAGTTGGAGATATACCAAGCCTATAAACTACATTGTCTAACCTTGATTCTAGTAACTGCAATAGTACTTCTCCAGTTATTCCACTTTTTCGAGAAGCCTTATGAAAAAGATTAGCAAATTGACGCTCTAATACGCCATAAGTATATTTTGCTTTTTGTTTTTCATTAAGCTGAATTGCATATTCAGATTTCTTTTTCCTGCGCCCCCTTCCATGCTGACCAGGGCCATATGATTTTTTCTGGACAGCTTTACTCGGCCCAAAAATTGGTTCATTGAATCTTCTAGCTACCTTTGACTTAGGTCCTCTATACCTTGCCATATTATTTATAAATTAAATTCTTAAACTCTTCTTCTTTTTGGAGGTCTACAACCATTATGTGGGAGTGGAGTAACATCAGTAATAGTTGTTACTTCTATACCTGTGTTTTGTATTGTTCTTATTGCTGATTCTCTTCCTGCACCTGGCCCTTTTACAAAGACTTCAACCTTTCTCAAACCCAAATCATATGCTTTTTTTGCACAATCTTCAGCCGCCATTTGAGCAGCATATGGTGTATTTTTTTTTGAACCCTTAAAGCCCATCTTCCCTGCTGAACCCCAAGAAATTACCTGCCCAACAGAATTTGTCATCGAAATAATAATGTTATTAAAAGAGGCTCTAATATGTACTTGTCCTACTGACTCTACATTAACTACTCTTTTCTTGGCTTTATCTTTTCTTTTTTGTGCCATTATTTTTACAGTTACTTAATTGCTTTTTTCTTATTGGCAATAGTTTTTCTTTTCCCCTTTCTTGTTCTAGAATTATTTTTGGTATGTTGTCCCCTTACAGGTAATCCCCTTCTATGTCTTAACCCCCTATAACAACCAATATCCAAAAGCCTTTTTATACTTAGCTGTATTTCGGATTTTAATATACCCTCAACTTTAAAATTCTCAGCAATAACTGTTCTGATTGAATTTGATTCTTCATCAGACCAATCCTTTACTACCTTTTCTCTGCTTATATTACAACTGTCGAGTATTTTTTGTGCAGAACTTTTTCCTACTCCAAAAATATAAGTTAATGCTATTTCTCCCCTTTTATTATCGGGAATATCAACTCCTGAAATTCTAGCCATAATTATCCTTGCCTTTGTTTAAATCTTGG
>CAYREN010000838.1:0-1638 GCA_964423255.1 uncultured Roseivirgaceae bacterium
AGTATATAATCACCAAATGGTTCATTATAAAAAAGGTGGCCATATCGTAAGTCAAAACTGCCATCATATTGATCATAGGAAACTTTTAAAATGCCGTCTTCCACTCTAAAAGTATTTCCAAAGTTTTCACCAGCTTTATATCCTCTGATTTTTGGTGTCCATCCAGTAAGGTCTTTACCATTAAAAAGAGAAATCCACTCATCTTTAGATTTTTGAGAATTACAAGAAACATTTGTGAATAGAAAAACAGCGATAAGAATACTAAGAGTAGGTTTAAACATCGGATTATTTATAATAAGTTGTACAAAATCATAAAATTACAATTATAACAATTTAATCAAATTTAAATGGCATATTATAGTCAGTTTTAAAAATATATTAATGACCAGTTTATTTAAGGTGGTTAGCAAACCAGGAATGGGAATGGTTATAATTTCTTCGTATCATTAAACATAATCTATAATGAAAAATATTTCTCAAAACATATTTGATTTTCTTCTTGAGCTTAAGCAAAATAATAATCGAGATTGGTTTCTTGCAAATAAACACAGGTATAATGAGGTGAAAAATGAATTTGAAATTTTCATCAATTCGCTGATAGGTACTATTGCACAGTTTGACAATAGCATCGAGCATCATAATGCAAAAGATTGCATATTTCGTATCTACAGAGATGTCCGTTTCTCAAAGGACAAATCACCTTACAAAACTCATCTTGGTGCCCATATTTCTGCAGCCGCAAAAAAATCAGAAATTCATTCCAGAGCAGGATATTATATTCATATTGAGCCAGGTGGATCAATGTTGGCTGGTGGGGCATACTTGCCTCAAGGGCCATGGATTAAGGCAATTCGACAGGAGATACATTATAATGCTGGAGATTTGAAGAAGATATTGAAAAGTGAAAAATTCGCAAACTATTTTGGAGAATTAGAGGGAGAAAAACTTAAAAGAGCTCCAAAAGGATATGATCCGGATCATCCGGAAATTGAGCTACTCAAATATAAAAGTTTCCTTGCTGTGAATAAGTGTCCTGATAGTAAAGTTACTGATGCGAAGTTTCTTAACCATTGCTCAAAAGTTTTTGAGACCTTATATCCTTTTGATCAGTTTCTTAACAGGACATTGGATTAAAAATTGTTATTGGAAACTGGATGCTTTTCTGTATTTGTAAAAGAAAAACTAATTCGCGGGTGACTTTTATCCTTTTTATTCATAAAGGTCGTATCCTCCATACAACTAGAATCCTTTACTAAGGATTTCGATAAAACCCGAATGATCATTTGGGTTTTATTTTTTTATCATAAATCATCTAATAATTTATAAATGGATTGTCGGAATAGCTTGCTATAAATTTGTCGCCATCAAAAGTTGTTTTATTTAAATATGGAAATCTGATATTAATTTCCTGCCTTGTCATCACAGGAAATTTATAAAAAGTGTTAAGATATTTAAAAGCATCTTTTCCCTTCATCTTTGTTCTTTCTCCAACAAATTTTAAATGGTCTTCCAACCTGTTCTCGATAATTTTGCTTAGTATTTCTTCTTTGTTGAGGAGGTTTTTTTCAATTGTATTTGAAAATGCCTCATCAATCTCAAAGCCGATACTATTTCTGTTCAAAGCCATTGCAGCAAGAG
>CAYREN010000839.1:0-1633 GCA_964423255.1 uncultured Roseivirgaceae bacterium
CATAATAAGTAATTAATTCTTGAACAATATTATTTTATCTAAGTTAATTGATTCAAACAACTACCAAATTTTAATATCTTATGAAAAACCTAAAAAATCAAAACCCTATAGACGCTAAAATTTATTTAATAGGAAGTGGAATATCTTCCCTTGCCAGTGCTGTTTATCTAATAAAAGATGCTGGAGTTCCGGGCAAAAATATCCATATATTGGAAAAAGATCTAATCGCAGGCGGTGCCTTGGATGGTGCCGGAGAAAAAGAAGAAGGATTTGTAGTACGCGGTGGCAGAATGCATGAAATGCACTATGAGTGTTACTGGGACTTACTTTCTCATATTCCTTCATATGAAGACCCGAAAATATCTGTAAGAGACGAATCCTTTGAGTTTAATGAAAGGTTTGTATCAAATGGCCAGGCCCGTCTTTTGAAAGAAGGGAAAAAACTTGATGTTTCTTCCTATGGGCTTTCATTGAAACAGCAATCTGATTTCCTGAAACTCACATTTGTTTCTGAAAAATCTTTAGGTAACACGAGGATTGAAGATTGGTTTGATCAAGCTTTTTTTGAAACCAACTTCTGGTATATCTGGACATCCATGTTTGCATTTCAGAAATGGAGTAGCCTGGCGGAAATGAGAAGGTATATGAAACGATTTATCCATCTTGTAGATGGACTAAATAGGTTGGGAGGCGTGATGCGAACGAAGTACAATCAATATCATTCTGTTGTGCTTCCCTTGAAAAGGCATCTGGAATCCCAGGGAGTTCATTTTGATATGGGTATGGAGATAGTCGATATAGATTTTAATTTATCCGCAGATAAAAAAACAGCGACCGTTCTGCATTTAAAAAGCGGAAATGAAATCCTGATGGGTAAAAATGATTATATTTTTATTACCAATGGTTCGCTTACAGAAAGCACAAATAATGGCACATGGGACAGGCCTGCCAAGCTCTTAGGCATGGCAGAATCAGGAGCATGGAAACTATGGAAAAATATAGCAAAAAAAGATAAAGCTTTAGGAAACCCAAGTCCTTTTTGTGATCACATTGATTTACAAAAATGGTTTTCTTTCACTGCAACAATAAAGGACAATACCTTTCATGATTATATGGAAAACTTCTCCGGAAATGTCGACGGCACAGGAGGACTGGTGACGATAACGGATTCAAACTGGTTGATGTCTATAGTGATTGCCAGGCAACCACATTTTCCTAACCAACCTGATGATGTGAAAATATTTTGGGGATATGGGCTTTATCCGGATAGGAAAGGAAATTTTGTAAATAAGACCATGGCAGAATGTAACGGACGGGAAATGCTGGAGGAGCTTTGGTATCATTTGAAAATTCAAGACTTGATGGAACCAATAGTGGATTCAGGAAAGGTAAATAATATTCCAGTTGCCATGCCATTTGTCGATAGCTTATTTATGCCAAGAAAAATTGGCGACCGGCCCAAAGTGATACCAAAAGGGGCAACAAATTTTGCCTTCCTCGGTCAATTTGCAGAGGCACCAAAAGATTGCGTATTTACTGTAGAATATTCTGTGAGGACAGCCATGATGGCGGTATATGGATTATTTGAAACTGGCAAAAAAGTTCATCCGGTCTATGATGCCATTCACAAGCC
>CAYREN010000840.1:0-1632 GCA_964423255.1 uncultured Roseivirgaceae bacterium
AAGGTAGGGAGGGTTTGTTTTGACTAATCTTCCTTTTCCTTCGCCCAATCTTCCATCATTTCAATAGACTTGTGCAAAACACCGGCAGATCCTCTAAATGTTCCGGAACCCTTTGGCTCATTTTTTACTGTGTACCATTCGAAAAACCCATCATTATCTTTTACCCTATCGGTCATAGGAATCAACTGTTCATACGCTTCTTCTACAAATCCATTAAGTACCAATTGCTGAATCATCCTAGCGCCAAACCAAGTCCAGTCACCGCCATTTTGGTAGCCATAGGGATACATCCCCTTATTTTTGAAGTATCCTTCGGGGTATGGCGGATACATAGTTAATCCAATAGAACCTGCTCCGGAAGCCTTTACATTTTCTATCATTTTATCCAGTGAATTCTTTATTTCTTCACTGGAAAGCAAACCGGCCTCTATCGCAATGGCAGTACCTCCATGATAATAAACCTCATTTTCATTGAAACCTTCAGGGAAGGGTGAATCATCCAGATAGATGTGAGGAATGTATTTTTTATTATCATTATCCCACAGATGCTTTCTGACATTCTTGACAATACGGTCATGGACCGGTTGCCATTTCTCCTTTTTTTCGGGAGTCAATTCTACAAAATTTTCAATCGCAATCAGGAACATCGCATTGTCGTAAATGTCTATGGCATAATGTGTGTCGTCTGTAAAATACACTCCCCAGTCATGCTCAGGTTGCACATCTCCCCAGTCTGCTGTTGTCGCTCCCCAGATCAAACCATACTTTTCGTTAAAACGGTGGTTCATTAAAAAATCCAGTGAAAACTCCATACGTTCCATTATAGATTTATCGCCAACCATATTCCTGAGAAATTCCCGATCTCCGGTCTTCTTTATAAATTTATAGACAGCCTGGACTAGTGAAGCTTCCTGATCAGTTTCCACGGTATTCTTATGCCCGGCATATCGTGGTTCCAGATCGGAATAGATATAATCATACCCTCCTTCCTGAACTTTAGATTTAGGAATAAATCCATCTATGATGTTTCCATCATTCCCCTGCATCCTAAAAAACACGAGCAAATTTTCCTTGATTTCAGCAATGAGAAATACTTCGCACGACAACTCAATGAACGTATTGTAATCCCTTATCCAAACCTCGCCATATCCATCTCCGGCATTGAAACCTGTCTTCACCACTTCCAGTGCTTTCTTTTTCACAAAAGAAAATTCATCGTTATTCAAGATGTCTTCTTGTAATTTGTCTAAGGATTCCGACTGCTTTTTTTGATTGCAAGTGGTAGCAATTGTTATGAAAATTATTAAGTAAATAATGCGTATCATAGTCTGAATATTTAGTTTGAGCTCATTGAGGGTGGGGGCGTTTCAATCCCCCAATTTTTGTTTGGCTCGGAGCCCATCACAAGTCTGAGGTTTCCTCCTTTCATTATATCTTCTCTATAAAACCATGAATTCCCCAATGTTGCTCCATTCAATTTTACCGATTGGATATAGATGTTTTCAGGCGAATTGTTTATGGTTTCTATCACAACCTTATCTCCTTCGTAATATTTTGGATTCAGTTTTATGGATATCTTATCAAAAAGAGGACTTCCAATCTGGAAAGAAGGTTTGGCTGCTGAATGCCCCT
>CAYREN010000841.1:0-1630 GCA_964423255.1 uncultured Roseivirgaceae bacterium
GAAAGAGCCGCAAAAATCGCGCCCCTTACGGCAGCCTGTGATGCGGGCGTTAGGTGGCATGAATACATAGCACGTCCAAAATAATATTAAAATTAGATAGCTTGTATAATGTCTACTCTAAAGACCGATTAAAATAGTTGTACTTCATCCAAAACGATTAGGAAAATGCGTGCCTGAAGAAGAAAAAGAATTGATAAGTGAGTTCTTTGATCAGCTAGTGCTGCCGAAGCCAGTTAGAATACTTAGAGGACTAATCGCTGCTTGTATTTGGTTATTAATTTTCATTCATTTGTTAGTACTTGATATCTTGATACCACTGGGAAAGCTACATCCCTTTATTCAAAACTTGGTTGATTATCGACTAATTGTACTTATAATAATTATTGCTATCTCTTGGCTAATGCTTGGCGCCCGTTTGATGATGCTCTTCTTTGGTTACATAGCATTCTATCCATTACTCCTCGTGGTTTGGGTAATACCGAAATCTATGGTTAAAAACTGGCCAACTATATTTTTATTACTACCTGCTGTTCGTGGAGTATTCGCACATTTAAAATGGAGCTTCATGCTCTTTACAATCTATTTAACATCTTCCATATTAGTAATATTTACTAGTAATATATTTTCTATAAAAGTTAGCATGTTACTCTTATTTCTGTATCTTTTGTTACACTATTTTACAAGAATAAATAATCTCTATGCTCCAACTACGGCATTTGCTGACCTAGGCCAAAGTATAAAGAAGAATTGGGAGGCAAGTAAGAAGAACAAGTTCTATGCCGCTCCTGTCGGAATAGAAGAAGGAACAGAAGAATGGGATCTTGCTTATAATCAATATGTAATGAATATATTTATGTCATCTACCGTGCATGGTGTGATGGCGCGGAAACTGAAGTCGTTACACGATACTCGAAAATTTGACCTCTATTTTGTTTCCTTGTTTCTTTACACATTTATGCTAACAATTATTACGTTCACTTTACTCTACTTTGGCCTATCAAAAATTGACATAAACGCATTTGAACCAACGGTGGGTTTCTTTGAGTTCCTTGGTTATAGTTTTGGAACCATCTCACATTATCAACTCTCAGCTATTTCACCTTTGTCAGGTCTAGCACAAATAATTACCTACTTCGAAGTGTTTTGTTCATTCATAATAATTGTATTATTGGTGTTTGTTGTATTTACGAGCGCCAGAGAGAGACAACGAACTGATATTGGCGAGGTTATTCAAGAGCTGGAACTTGTGTCTAAACATATGGAAAATATGCTTTTAGAGAATCTAAACATCACCCTGCGTAATGCGGAAATAAAAATGTTACAGGCTAATGAATTATTAGCTAAGTATTTTTTACGACTTAAATATGATGATGAAACACTGCGGAGAATAGTATCGAGCTCCAAGGAAGAATTGATTGAAGAGCAACAGCATTCCGAAGAAGATCTGTGATTGTATGCAACTTACGCCACCTAACCAGGCGTTGCAGCTGACCCAAAAAGCGTCCTTTGTTTTGTGCATTGCGCTGCGCTCCATTATTGCACAAAACAAAGGCCACTTTTTGGGCATCTGAACTTGGCGTTAGCTGTTAATAGAATGTCATCTTCGCAAATAAAAGTCATCGAAATATTA
>CAYREN010000842.1:0-1629 GCA_964423255.1 uncultured Roseivirgaceae bacterium
AGTGACCTGAGTTTTTTCAACACTCGATTGGTTGATTTCTTCAGTCTTATTTTGATGCATCTCGTCACATTCATCTGTATCAGATACTCCGGATAGAGGTTTACTGATAACCTGCGGTACAAGCAATAAAATTGCTACCAGTAATATCTGTATTTTTTTATCATAATAATAAAAGTCTCGATTCCTTTTCATGTGCTAAAGGTTTTTGTATTAAAAACGGTTATTCAACTTGAATTTTTATATGGTGTTCCGGTCCATAGACATTTGCGAGATTTTCAATTCTAAATACAAATTCATGGGTATCATCGATTAAATTAATATCAAGATTACTCTCAACTTTTCTCCAATCTCCGTTAGGCAATTCTTTCATTTGATATTCTTTCAAATTGGGAGTGTCAGAAATCAGTTCTATGTGAACTGTCCAACTATCAAAGCTTACTTTAGATTCAATCGTATTTGGTGTCCATTCGATAGCCTTTCTGTTTGGTTCGCGGATCATGAACTCTGGTTTTTTATATGCCCAATGAGGCTTGTCTCCCCAAATCCAGGTATTGCTATTGAAATAATCATCAGCATAAATTGTGAGTAAGGTTTCAAAATTTGGCCAAACAGTGAACATATTATTATTAGTGTGGTATTCAATCCAGGTATAGGTCTGAGCACTTCGTTCTTTGCCGGTTCCGGTTTCCGGATCTTTGTCAATAATGGTGCGATTGGGTCCTTTTACTTTTACAATGTCAGCAGCCTTGTTTTTGAGATACTCATCTCGAATTTCTAATGCCGATAGTGGGATACCATTTTTTTCAAAATGATGATCGTACTTAGCATCAGATAAAAACCATTTATTGTATTCATTCAGCCAAATCTCATTTATGCCGTGGTGACCATCGGGTCCGCCTTTCACACCGGGACCTGCACCTAGGGTTCTTGTTACGTAACCATAGGCATTCATAATACCATTCTGTACCTTCATGTAATGGCCGCAATGAAATCCGACACCTTCCAGGGCGGCATCAAGGATTCCTTCTACATATCCACCTCCCGGATACGGGTCGCCATGATCTTCAATTTTTATCACTTTTTTTATCCAGTGTCTTAGTAATAATATCCTTTTGAATTCATCTTTTTCTCCATGAAAAACAGTATCTAACCTGTACTTGGTTTTGAGGTGTTGAAACTTTGGAGAGGATAGATCTTCTGAATATTTGAAGGCAGTGTTTTTTCTAAACTCAGGGTTATCGACTTCAATTGTTTTGTATTTTTTTTTCGTACATGCAAAACTGGATATTAAAAGTATGATCAGTATAAATTTTATGTTTGCCATGATATTCTTTAGTTACACCTTTGTTAAGTTGTTATAAGGTCATATTATCCCTCTCTTTTTTACGTAAACTATGCTTAGTACTTTTCCCAATTTTATAAATGCCCTCAAATTTGGAAACAATTAATCTTGTTCCAATTGACCAAAAATTGACCTACAACAATCCACCGAATAATTTATTCCGCTTTTCCTGGTTTACGGCTATTAATTTTAAGGTCATTATCAAAATCTGCGATCATAGCAGTAAGTTTTTTTACAATATCAGGGTATTTATCTTTCAGGTCAATTGATTCAGCTGGGTTGTTTTC
>CAYREN010000843.1:0-1615 GCA_964423255.1 uncultured Roseivirgaceae bacterium
CGGCAAGACCGCAGGGAGTTCTGGATATCATTAAAAGTGATTTTTTTCCAATCGTGCAAATCCTTCAACTCCATATACCGACTCACCGTTTACATCTAACCATTCACCCATTTCCAACAAGCGCTGAGAAATATCATATGGTAATCTCCATTACTTTTTGGACCGATATTAAGCATGAAATTACCATTGAGACTCTAATTAGTTTTCTAATAACAACTTAAAACCTTCACCATGCACAGATCGAATTTGAACTGACTCATCACCTTTAAGCAATTTTCTTAGTTTGGTGATGTACACATCCATGCTCCTGGAGTTAAAATAGGTATCATTCCTCCAGACTTTTTTCAAAGCTACGTTTCGCTCCAGGGTTTGGTTTTTATTGATAACTAATAGCTTGAGCAGTTCACTTTCCTTAGTTGTGAGCTTTATGATTGTTCCATTATCTTCTAATTGTTGCTTGTTGTAATCAAACTTATATTTGCCGACTTGATATGTAGTTATTTCTGTATCAGTATTTCTCCCTATTCGTCGCATTACTGCTTGTATCCGAAGCAATAATTCTTCCATGCTGAATGGCTTGGTGACATAGTCATCTGCCCCAATTTTCAGGCCTTCAATGGCATCTTCTTTCATAGATTTAGCGGTAAGAAAGATGATCGGAATTTTTTTGTCTTTGCTTCTAATTTCCCTGGCCAAAGTAAATCCATCTTTTTTGGGCATCATTATATCCAATAAACAGATATCAAATACTCCCCTGTTAAAATTAGCTAGCCCTTCCTCACCATCTTTGCAAAGTGTGGCATCAAGTCCTTTTATTTCTAAATATTCTAATAAAATCTGCCCAAGGTTGAGATCATCTTCTACAATCAATATTTTTAGTTTATCCATCTTGTGGTAAATATATTTCAAATGTACTCCCTTTTGCCAGGTCACTTTTCACACCAATGCTACCTCCCAATGCATCCAACATAGTTTTTACGTAGGTTAGTCCAAGGCCAAAACCTTTCACGTCATGAAGGTTGCCGGTAGGAACCCGATAAAATTTTTCAAATATTCGATCCACTACTTCTTTTGACATGCCTATTCCCTTGTCACCAACTTCTATTACCAATCCACCATTTTTATTTTTTGTCGCGATGGAAATTTCTGGTTTTTCACCGCTGTATTTATTGGCATTATCTAACAAATTGTAAATTATATTTGTTAGATGCACTTCATCAGCAATCACATTAACTTCTGATGCCAAAAGTTGCTTTTTCAAAATACCATCTTTTTTTTCTATCTGTATGTTTATATTTTCCAGTGCTTTGTCAATAACCTGATGAACATCCAGTCTCTCCAGCTTTAACTTAAAGTCTTTTTTATCCAGTGTGGCCATTTGCAATACCTTTTCAACCTGAAGACCAAGTCTTTTATTCTCTGCTTCAATTATGGATATGTATCTTTTCAGGAATGCATCATTTTTTTGTACGTCATCATCTTGCAAAGCCTCACAAACCAACGAAACAGTAGAAATGGGCGTTTTGAATTCGTGAGTCATATTATTGATAAAGTCATTTTTTATTTCCGATATTTTTTTTTGCTTCATGATGGTGTAAAGCGCATACCAAAATAT
>CAYREN010000844.1:0-1603 GCA_964423255.1 uncultured Roseivirgaceae bacterium
CTATGAAATTTATTGCCAATAAATATCAATCCATCTTTCAAGCCTGAACGCCAATAAACCCAACTATGACTACCGTTTCTCACCCGGTATTCATGGGGAATTTTAAGGTTTCTCATTTTTACGTGAAGTGCTGAATTTCCTCTATAAAGAAAATCATCATCCCCGCAGTCTATGTACCATCTGACACTTTTTAATTTTTCAAAATCTTGAGATTCCAACAAATCAAGAGGGTTAAATGATTTGTAATGTTCTGTTATTCTATTTGCACCTTTTAACCCAGGACCGTATAATATGCCAAATGTTTTTTCATACTTATTTACATTCATTTCCTCCATTTCTTTGTCCGTGCGTACCGCAGAACTGAATGCCACACAGGCTGTAAAAAGACCCGGGTTTCTCATGGCCATTTGTAATGACCCGAATCCTCCCATGGAAAGCCCGGAAATTCCACGAAATTGTTTCTCAGGTCTTGTTCGGTAGGTTTTGTCAATGAAGGGTATAAATTCTTTAGTAAACATATCTGCATATGGATTTTCTCCAGATACATCGTTGACATAATAGGTAACACCTCCATCGGGCATTACAATTATCATTGGTGGGATTTCTCTGTTTGCTATTGCCTCATCAGCAATGTAAGGAGCTTCGCCAAATTGAAGCCAACCGGTATCGTCATCGGTATAGCCATGTAGTAAATAAACTACAGGATAGTTCCTGTTGGAAGTTTCATAATCTGGTGGAAGGTAAATGGTATATTTTACATCATTACCCATCAATTTGCTTTGAAATTTTAGGCTTTCCATAACTCTCCCGCTTTGAGCGAAAACAGATGAAAATATAAAAAGGCATATTATTCCAGCTATAATTTTTTTAAGGATCACGATATTATTGATTAAAAATTAAAATACTTTTTCACAGATTATTTAAAAAAAGCAGTACCATGGACATACTGCCTTTCTCAAAATCAAATTTATTAATTTTAGCTTGGATCAATGCCAAAATATTGACATACCTCTTCGTAATTATTTATATCTACTCCAGCATCATTGAGTCTGTCCATAACACTTTCATCTGACGAAACCCTCCCTCCGGAAGTGACAGTATTGTCAGTAATCAGCATGAACCTGTATTCCAATACAGAACTGGGGTTGAGAACTCCGCTTGTTTTATAAGAGAATAATTTTATTGATTCTAATTTATATTGAAATAGAATATATTCTCTTTCTGAACCATCAGCTTTTTCCCATATAAATGGCATTGGCATCCAAGATCCGCTTATGAATAAATATCCAATGACAGTACCGCTATCTATTATGTCTTGGTCAACTTCAGGAGCACTAAGCTCAAACACGTTCGAGGGTCTTCCCAAATAGCTACCAGCTGTCCAAGTAAGATCTGCTTTTTTTAAGCTTATCACCGTAACGTTAGCATTGCCGTCAACACCATCTGTACCATCAGCACCGTCTGTACCGTCTGTGCCGTCAACACCATCTGTACCATCAGCACCGTCTGTACCATTTGTGCCGTCTGCACCATTTGTGCCATTTGTACCTGCCGGGCCAACTTCACCTGCCGGCCCCTCACATCCATTCATAATTGTTGCGAG
>CAYREN010000845.1:0-1599 GCA_964423255.1 uncultured Roseivirgaceae bacterium
GCACCATTAAAAGAACAATAGTATATAATGAAGACAAACAAACTTTCGTAACTACATCTATTTTCCATAGAGAAAATAAAGAAAATTTTGTTGCTCACCTTCCTTCGGCAGAATTTAGTTTCGATATAAATGGTACAACTTATACAGGGCAAAATAAATGGAAGTATATAAAATATGTTGCGGCCAACGATGATAAGGAGGGTGAAGGAGCAACAATCACGCTGAGAGGGATCGGTGAACTAAGCAAATTAGAAATTGATATCACCTATCTTCTTTATCCAGACCTAGCAGTAATCAGAAAATACATCATATTCAGAAATATTGGTAGTTCGGTATTTAAACTTGAATCGTTAGATGTTGAAAATTTAAGAGTAAGTGGGAACTTTGTGCATTCATGGATTTATGCCAATTATGCGCGCCAAAAAAGACTCGGAACCTTTGTTGGTGATTGGGATGATCCATTAGTGGTAGTGCATGATTATCCCAACAGACAAGGAATTGCTCTGGGAAACGAAGCTCCAGGAGTTACGAAAAGAACGGCTTTTCATACCATTTATAATGATATAAGCATAGGCCTTACACATACTGACCAAAATTATGCTTTTAGAAAATGGATAAATCCCGGCGAAGAATGGACAAGCCCAAAAGTATTTATTGGTACCTATGATAACTCACCGGATGCATCGAATGTGATCAATGGCACGGTCAATGATTTCACAAGAAAACATATGGGTATCCGACTGATGGAGATTGAAGAAAAACCAATTTTTGTTTATAATACCTGGAATCCATTTCGGCATGATATCGATGAAAAATTAATACGAGAATTAACAGATGCTGCTGCCGAATGTGGAATTGAGGAGTTTGTTATAGATGATGGCTGGCAACGGAATTTTATCCCCGAAAAGGATAGGGGTGGACCCGTAGGTGATTGGCTGATCAACGAAACAAAATTTCCTAATGGTATGACTCCTGTATTTGATTATATAAAGCAAAAAGGGATGAAACCGGGGTTGTGGATGAGTATTGGTTCTGCACATGAATCGGCCAAAGTGTATGCCGATCATAAAGAATGGTTTGTGAAAGATAAAGGCGGTGATCTCGCAAACTTGCATACCGACTGGGAAGTGGGGATGGTCACTTCCTGCTTTTCGACTGACTGGCCAAATTATATTGAATCCAAATTAATAGAGTTGGTCAAAAATAACGGGCTGGAATATGCAAAGCTCGATTTTGCCATTGTCACAAGTGCCTATGTTGTCGATCCGACAAGAAGTGGTTGCTATGCCACCGATCATCCGTATCATAAAGACCATAATGAATCCTTTCTGAACAACTACCAACGGCTTTTATCTATGTTTGACAAACTGCACAAAGAAGCTCCTAATCTTTTTATAGACTGTACATTTGAAACTGTTGGAAAACTCCAGACTATTGATTACGCCACTGTAAAACATGCCGAAGGAGACTGGTTGTCAAATTTTGAGGAGTCTTCACCCTTTGGAGCATTGAGAGTTCGCAACATGGCCTGGTGGAGAACGCCGGTGATGCCTGCCAGCGCATGTGTGATTGGCAATCTGGCCTTAGACAGTGAAGATT
>CAYREN010000846.1:0-1596 GCA_964423255.1 uncultured Roseivirgaceae bacterium
TGCCAAGGATACTCAGGCAGAGAAACGGTTACTTATATCAATTCCTGGCCAGGGTAGACAAATTTATGCTTTTATCCAATACCGTAAAAGCATCTTCACAAGAAATGGTTTTGTTCTTGTTGTTTAGAATATAGCTAGCGAGGCTTGCAATTGCTTTCCAATTAGTTCGGTCACTAATAAAAGCAAAAGCTTTGTTAAAAAGAGTAGTTAATTTTATTTCTCTTTGCTCTTGATTGCTAATGAAATGTTCTAGGTAATTATGCACGTTGTCGAGATCAGAAGTACCGCCATAGAACTTTAGCGCATTGGCATTAACGAGGAATGAATTAAATACTTCATCATCGCGTAAGGCGACATATTTTGCTTCAGCTAAAGGGCCGGCGAATAAATTGACAATATCAGCCTGATAGGCTGCTTGATACCCCTGATCTTCTATTTCCGTAAAATCAGTTCCACCTTCCATGAGAAATGCTGGATGATTCTGGATTAATCGACCGCCCTCTATCTTGGCAATAAGCTGTTTAGTGTCTGAAGGAGTTATGTTTTCTGAAAATATTTTATTATGGCAAATTTCTTTTGTTTTAATCTGGAAAAAAACTGGTGGTAAGTTGTTACTCTTGTTGTAAAGGTATATGGCCGCAGCATGTCCTGCTTCATGGTAAGCCGTTTGCTTGACCAAGTCCTGGTATTCGATGGGTCTTGTTAAGTTTGTTTGATTATTTCTGTCCATTTTATTCTTCCAGTTAGTGTAAGTTCAGCCTTAGGATGAATGGCATCCAAGTAAGGGAAATCCATATTTGCATGGTGTATTAAATGTAATTTAATAAGCGCTAATCGTAATGAAGACCTGGGGACGCAACCGTGCTAATAATCGACTTCTGATCTATAGAACCGTATCATTAATTGAAATGTGACATAGTGACGCAGATCAAAAAAATGAGACAAATGTTCCAATTCTAAAAAATTATTCTTGCACAGAAGGTTTTCTAGTATTTCGACAATAAGAATGGTAATTTCTTAAGTTGACTTCCTTATTTTGATGATAAAAAAAATTCAATATTCAGCACTTACGCCAAAATGCAAGAGAATTGACCATACCCCGCGATTTTTTATAAACGGTAAAACCAACCGAATTAAATAAATAGGAATAGCGAGTGATTGAAGAAGTTACTGTGAATAATCTTGATGAAGTATTACCTCTAATCAAAGAGTATCAGGCATTTTATGGTGTAGAAGATATTGATGAAGAGCAGACTCGTTTGTTTTTCTCCCAGTTTGCCAAGAGGAGTGATAATGGTATTCTTCACCTTTATAGATTCAAAGGTAAAGCTATTGGTTTTTCCACAATATATAAGGGCTTTTCTAGTACACGGGTTGAAGCGGTAGCTGTATTGAATGATTTGTATATTCAACCTTTCTACAGGGGAAATGGGTTTGCAAAGGAGCTGATAAAGCATGCTTTGGAGATGGCTAAATCATTGGGCTATTCACGTATACAATGGATGACAGCAGAAGATAATATTACTGCGCAAAGGTTCTACAATAGTTTTGCAGCTAATCGAAGTTCGTGGCTGTTTTATGCGAAAGAAACATAAC
>CAYREN010000847.1:0-1595 GCA_964423255.1 uncultured Roseivirgaceae bacterium
CAGAAGCCTCTACCAAAACATACATTTTTTAGGAATCATTTTCAATTGATGCAAATAAGAGAAAAAACGAATTACAATATCTCTAGTGCGGTTCTATTTTGTGTCTCTTCTCGTAGTCCTTTCAGAAAACCCGTGACCCGCCCCACTCTTTCGGCAAAAGAAAACAAGGCATCCTCAAAATCTGAAAGATCATATTTAAACTCAGGCAGTCTTTTTATTACCAATCATAAGATTTGAATTTATCCCCACATCCGCAAGGGGTAGACGGGCTTAAAAATGAAGGAAATGAAAATAGAGCACCAATAGTATGATAGCAATCAAATATTGGGAGCTTGAGTTATGGCAACACTAATAAAAACGGTGAACTATAAGCTCAGTAAAGGAAGCTCCCCGTGAAAGATAAAACTGTGCCTGTAGAGAGGTCATAATAGCGTATTAAATTTTCCGAATCGGAAGGGAAAAATAAGAGTTGCTATTTAAAAATAGTCGTCTATAGTTATCCTTGACGTAACCCGTAACCGATGATACGCTTGACATGATAAAGAGCTTTAAGTGCAAACAGACAGAAAAGCTATTCAATAAAAACCACGTTAAACGATTTTCTGGGTTTGCAAGGCAGGCTGAAAAACGATTACATATTTTAAATAATGCAGAAATCCTTAAGGATTTAGAGGCATTACCAAGTAATCGATTTGAATATTTGATCGGTGATCGACACGGACAATATAGCATTCGTATCAACATGCAATGGCGGGTTTGCTTTGGGTGGGATGATGCACCGTATGACGTGGAAATAGTAGATTATCATTGAGGTACAGATATGGGTAAATTTGGTGAACCAATTCATCCAGGGGAAATTTTAGCGGATGAATTGGAATTTATAGCAATTACAGCGGCGAGTCTGGCTGAAAAGGTTGATGTGCCAAAGAACCGCATCTACCAAATTGTCAATGGAGAGCGGAGTATTACCGCTGACACTGCCCTACGTCTTGGACGGTTTTTCGGCACAACAGCAGATTTTTGGCTTAATCTACAAAAATCCTATGAACTTGATCTTGTTCGCAGAAAAACCGGAGATCGCATAAAAAATATTATTCCTTATCAGGAGTTGGTCCAAGCCTAAGCCTTTCTTTTTTTCCTATCCCCTACCCGCCCTACAAATCCAACGATAATAATTTGACGATTTTCACAGGATTCAAACGCTGATTTAGGCACTCTTTTTCCCTCAAACAGCCTATCGAAAATTAGAAGGTTTGAAATGTCTTTCGTCGAATTGTGACCGAAGCTGATGGCAATTCTGTCTTAAATTGGCGTGTCAGTAGTAACGAAAAACGGTCATTTTTCGTTGGAAATATTGTCTTTTGTAAGTTATTGATTTATGAGGGAGTGAAATCACGACAAAGGAGAACGAGAACTTTCTGTCATATTTCTAGCAAAAACATCTACTAACACTCTGAAATTTAGAGTGTACTCTTTTTGACGTTAAATTCTACTTGCATTTGTATAGGAAGTGATATACTACATAGGATATACTATACAGAGGAGATTTTGTCATGGAAAAAGAACAAGCCAATTTCAGGATAGATGCTGATGCT
>CAYREN010000848.1:0-1580 GCA_964423255.1 uncultured Roseivirgaceae bacterium
GAGTTTTCACTTGTACCGGTAAAATTCAGCTTGTGCAATTATTGTACACCAAATTATTACACGGCTCTTGTGCCCTGATTCAAACCTCCAATACTTGTCTTCGGTTACAACGGAGACACTTTATTTTGGTATTTGTAGCGTCCCCAATGCTCCATGACATAATGTGTATCATACGGTATATGTATTTTATTTACCAGACAGATACCGTATGATACAATATTTGTATTACCTTTGTCGGGAAACCGGAAATCATGACGCAATTACAAGTAGGGAAACCCGTGAAAGGCAGTCAGTTGATTGGCAGGGGAAAGGAGATACTAACTATCAGCAAACTGCTGCTACAAGGACAAAGTGTTGTTATTATCGCTCCGAGAAGATTTGGGAAAACTTCTTTAACACTTGAAATCTTAAACAGGATAAAAAAACAGGATGTTTATACCGCATATATTGATGTTTTTGTCACGCCCGATTTGGAATCACTTTCCCGTAAAATTACCGAAGATGTTTTAAATAACCGAAAGCTGGGGAAAGTTTTCAAAAAAATTACCGGAAATATTGCGGAAGTGTTTAGAAATGTTGAACTAAAGCAAACCATTGAAAGTTTTGAATTTATACTGAAATACAGCACTCCCAATCCCAATGTTTGGGAACTTTTCTCCGAAAGTCTTGATTTTATTGACAATTATCCGAAGAAATATGACAGGAAAATTATTTGTGCGTTTGATGAGTTCGGGGACATTAAAAAGCTCGGTGGTGATAAAATTGCTAAAATGGTAAGGTCAAAAATCCAGTTGCAGGATCATGCCGCTTATATTTTCTCGGGAAGTTACGAATCGGTAATGGAAACCCTTTTTGTGAAACAAAATTCCCCGTTTTTCCGCTTTGCAAGGATTATTCATCTGGGTTACATTGGCAGGGATGAATTTAAAAAATATATAACCGCCACTTTGGCTGATAATAATATCTCCTTTAACGAAAAATTCATTGATGAGATTCTGAACTTTACCAAAGGACATCCTTACTATACACAGCTTATTCTTCAGCAAATCTTATTAAATGAATCAACAGGATTAGGACCAAAAGACACCTCGCTGTTTGGTGTTTTGCAACAACTTATTATTATTGAAAACAATTATCTTGAAAAGCAATGGGAGGAAATCAGCAGAAGTAGCGAGCTGGTTCAAACCCTATTGGCAGTAATCAAATACAGGAAATCGCTGTACTCGCATCTTGACACCAAAAAGGTCAATCTTGGCAGAGCTTTGAAAAAACTCACCGGGTCAGGAGTATTATACCGGGAAAATAACAATTACTTTCTATCAGATCCAATGTTTGAATTATGGGTAAAAGAAAAAATCATCAATGGTTAGGCGAATATCTTACATATTACCGACCCTTGCATCGGTACTCTAATGATGGCGCAAGCGTCCGCTTGTGCCGGTAATGTGAACCTTCTCTTACTATCGTTTGATTTTCACAATACTTTTTTAACTTTACAACAAAAAAACAATCCCCTATTGAATGTATGGAAACAAAAATACTAAACCTGATATTAAAAAAAGAACCTTTTGAAGCGATCA
>CAYREN010000849.1:0-1579 GCA_964423255.1 uncultured Roseivirgaceae bacterium
AGTCATCGTATAAAAGTACCGCAACCGATTTACCTGAAACAGCCAAATCAAAAATAGGTTGATATTCTTTTAACAGTTGTAAAAAAGGTTTAGGAATCACTGGAATCATTGGGTAATTTTGAAAAATACACAAAAATGATTCAATTAGGTCATTTATCTACCCAGTGGAAAAGGATATTATGAGATTTACGTTTCTTATGTATTAATTGGGGAGGGGGAAATGGCTAAAAATATTGTTCTTTTTTCAGATGGGACTGGCAACAAAGGTGGGTATGGTGATGATACTAATGTCTATAAGCTATACCGGTCTATTGATATCCATAACACAGAACATCCACAAATAACGTTTTATGATAATGGAGTAGGCACCAATATTGATGGTGAGGCTCTTAAACAGAATAAATTTTGGAGAGGAATTTCTGGCGCGTTTGGATTTGGATTTGAAAATAATGTCCGTGACTTGTATGAATTTCTGGCGGTAAATTATGAAGTTGGGGATCAAATATATGTATTCGGATTTAGCCGCGGTGCTTCAACAGTGCGCGCTTTTACAGGTTTTCTACATACTTGTGGTTTATTAAATAAAAATGATCAACAAGGCAACAGGAAAAACAGAAAAGAATTTCAGTACCAGATAGATCAAGCTATCCAGGCGTACCAACAATGGCAAAAAGACAAATCAATAGCTGATAAGTTTAAGCATAATCACGCCATTAAAGATGATACCTATGCACCGGGTGGAAATATAAAAATTAAGCTGATTGGTGTCTGGGATACCGTGTCAGCATTGGGGTTTCCGAAAGACTGGAGCCTCTTGTTTGATTGGTTTTTTTCTATGATGGATAAACTGACTGAAGAAAAATGGCCGCACAATTATTATAATTTTGATCTGAATGCTGATATTGAGTTTGCCTACCAGGCGCTTTCCATTGATGATGAGCGGCAAACTTTTTCACCTAAAGTGTGGAAAGAGAAAGAACCGAAAAAACGTAAGAAGGACTCGGTTGAACAAGTCTGGTTTGCTGGCGTTCATTCTAATGTCGGTGGAGGCTATCCACGCAATGGCTTATCAGATGTTGCTATGGCATGGATGATGACGCGAGCAAAGAAACAGGGGTTGATTTATGTCCAGGATACCATGGAAAATGCGGTTGATTATGCCAATGTCCAGGGTAAGCTATACAATTCACGTGATGGTTTTGGTGTCTATTATCGCTATCAACCCAGAGATATACAACGTACGGTAGATGAACGTCTCCTAGGAAATGTTAAAATACATAACACGGTCATGGAACGTCTGAAAAAAGGGACCGCCGGTTATGCACCCACGTATCTTCCTGAAGAATTCGATGTTGTGGATACCGAGGGTAAATTGTCTGAGCATGTAAAATGCAATCCGGAGCAGTGGAAAGAATGTCGGGATGAGACTCATAGCCTGGTTGATAAGCAAAGAACTTTATACCGGATTTTTGTGGAATCGACTATCGTTATCCTTGCTATAGTGCTTATGTTCTGGGCATCTCCACCTGATTCAGTGCTGCCGTATCTGGAAAGCGGTGGAACCGATAACGTATTTTTT
>CAYREN010000850.1:0-1572 GCA_964423255.1 uncultured Roseivirgaceae bacterium
TGATGTTAAACTGAACGCGACTGAAATTGACACGCATTGATGCGCCGTTTTGATTCAACTTTTCACCACTCAAACTCAGTTCCTGAAGTGTGCTCCAGGGAATAGAACATTCATACGACCAGCCCTCATCTTTATCAAACGAATAATTTAAAGATCCATAAGTCCTTACAGCAACACGCATACCTTTCACATCCCATGGCTCACTACCAGGTATCCATGACCAACTTTTTGGGAGTGCTCCTTTATCCAGTTCCTTAGCATATGTTATATCCCAAACCGTTCCGAGTGCATTAAATTCAATCTCAATATAATTTCTGGCATCACCATCCACATCAATAAATATCTCGTAATCACTATCGCGGCAAATAATTGTATCATTCATTATAAGGTGGCCATAGATATTGGGCTCCTCCAAAAATCCAGCGAAATATATATTCTCATCATCCCAAACCATTTTTGAGCGGCTATCGAGATTTGGATTCTTGTATCCTTCAAAAATAATGTGAACATGGTTTTCTGTCCACTCAGCATTTTTCCAGCTTGACTCGTCTAATTTGCCGTCAACCATTATCTTATCAATAGTACGATAGGCAACATACTGACGTGGTTTAAAAGGTTTTGGAGTATATGGCTCGGTAATGACAGGATGTGTAAACCCCGGTTCACGTTCCCATTGTGTATTTCCGACAGAAACCTGAGCTATTGATAATTGAGTTGCCAGCAATAAAAAAATCAATGCTGCAATGGTTTTAATATTATTTTTCATTCTAATCAATTTAATATGCATAAAAGATTTTGTGTTTATATTTTAAATTTAGTCATGCCTGCTTCATTTTTCATCTTTGGCACACCGGAAGCCAACAAATGGTGCCATATAGTGATGCTTTACTACATCACGATAAGTAGTTTTTAAAATGTTTTTAGGTGATGTCCATGCACCTCCTCTACACAATGGATCCTTCACCGGTAAGTTTCCTAAATACTTTCCTTTCTCTCCTCCTAAGAACCACGGGTATTCTTCCCAGTTTGCATCAATCATTTCATTGACATTACCGGACATATCATATATACCTTCAGGAGTTCTTCCTTTTGGATATGAACCCACTGGGACAGTATGACCGATGTGATAATCGAAATTTACTCTTGTGATATCCGGCTTTTCATTACCCCATGGATAGAGACGCTCTTCATTTCCTCGTGCGGCTACCTCCCATTCATACTCTGTAGGCAGCCTCTTACCCGCCCATTGTGCATAGGCTTTTGCTCCCTCTATTTTTATCAAACACACCGGATATAAATCTTTTCCCGGAACTACAGTATATTCACCATCCCCTTTTTTAATGATTCCACACCAGTTGGGATCAGCCATATCTATCCAGTAAAACTCATCATGTGCTCCTGTATTCAAAAATTTAGCATATTCACCTATTGTCACCTCATATCGATCGATATAAAAACCTTTTACAGTAACCTCACCACGAGGTGAGGCACCGCTTGGATCCTCATCATCGGGCCCGATCACATAAGTGCCACCCTTGATTTTTACCATACTGCCCACTTTCTGGTTTTTGG
>CAYREN010000851.1:0-1567 GCA_964423255.1 uncultured Roseivirgaceae bacterium
GGATAATTCTCCGGAATCCACACAGAAAAATAATTGTATAACCCATCACCAAATAATAATTCGGGGCTCAGTTCCTCTTTGCCCCGACTGTCTTCCAGGTAATTCAGTGCTTTATTTGTGTGGCCTGCCGATTTAAGCCATTTGCCTCGATCGGCATATAATCTTGCTTTAAACCCATAAGAAGCTGCCATAAAGAATGCTCCTTCAATTTTCATAGTATCCACTTCATAAAGCTTTTTAGCCTTCATTATAGAAGTGTCCATGTAAGCCAAAAATTGTTCATCATAGGTTTCAATATCAGAATTCGGCATGATTTTCCACCATTCGTTCATCCCCAATAAGAAATAGGGTAGGGGGTGTTCTTTGTATTTTTGCTTAAGCCATAAAAATTGACGTTTTGCACTCCGAAATTTAAAGTTGTACATATCATTCAAAGCTTGGGTAGCTTCTATTTGGACAATCATATCAGCTATAAGCAGGGAGTCTTTACCGTCAGAGGAGTAACCTTTTGAAGGACTTAAATAAATGAACAATGTGGCGAAAGTGAGATTTAGAAGCCACCTGCTATTTATAATCATGCTGTTAAATCTATGATAAATTTTATTTAGCTATAATAACTAAAAAGTCTATTAATTTCGTAGTTGTTGGTATGATTTATAATAATGCGTTTTATTATTTGCTAAAACGAATTTAATATTTTAAAATTTGAATTTAGGTTAAAATGATTAAAATCAGACACCCTTTCTTGAGTATTGTTAAAGAACTATTTGAAGTTAATAAAGTTGTTTTTTTTATACTTCTTTGCCTACTGACATTTCTGATACTATTTATAAAAAAGACTTTTATTGAATACGAAATCACAGCTTTTCAAATTTTAGATGAAAGAGGTGAACTCGGTATGTTCAAAACTATATCTGCTTTACAGTACTTTTCAATACCCATTATTTATTTTATAAAATTCACTTTCATATCTTTTTTTATTTGGGTAGGATGTTTTGGGTTTGGCTATAAGGTAACGTATTCAAATTGCTGGCATATAGTTCTGGTATCTGAAGTTATTTTCATAGTCCCTGAATTAATAAAAATCTTTTGGTTTATGTTTTTTGAAACAGATCCAAATTTTGCCGCAGTTAGAGCTTTTTATCCTTTATCCTTGATGAATTTTTTTGCTTTTGAAGCCATTGATAGCAAATGGCATTACCCACTAAAATCTCTAAATGTTTTTGAAATCGCTTATTGGTTTTTGCTTGTAGCTGGTATTTATGTGAAATCTCAAAAGGAATATAATCAATCTCTTATTATCGGAATATTTGGGTATGTAATTCCATTTATTCTTTGGCTTGGGTATTACACGATTATTTATGAGTAATTTGTTTATCATTTAATCGTGATTGGTATTAGATAGTTGCTTTAAAACGAAAATGATTAATTCATCTTATCTGCATTCAATCAAAGGTGACCTCTGTTAATTCATTTGCATCAAAATTTTCATAGTATTTGAAACACTATGAAAACCCATTGGGAATAAAGAGAAAAAACGATTTGACTGCGTTATATTTATTTTAAA
>CAYREN010000852.1:0-1563 GCA_964423255.1 uncultured Roseivirgaceae bacterium
CATGACATAATCAGTTGGCATTGTAATGCCATTTCGTCTCATTATGTCATCGAGGTCTTGGATTGAAGATTTTTTAACCATGAGGTGTCTTTCCGTGTGTTATTGTCTAATCGTAAGTAAAAAGAAGTAGGTGATTTTCAAAATTATTATTACTCATAGATTTTTTGTAAAAGAAAGTATTGCTTTTTTGAAAGATAAAATTTCTGAGGCAGCAAGCCTTAGATCTGCATATGTCCATATTCCGCAGCACCTCTTGGCGGCAAAAAGAGTTAGTATTTGCCGCAATATTATTGCGACAGCAAAAGAACAGGCAACTCCTACTGCGGCATAATTTTTCCCGATACAATATGCAATTGTTATAGCTATAACCAACGCAGAACTATTGATTTTCATAAGGGTTGCACCATGCCCGGTCATACTTAAGGCGTATCCGCAGGAACCGGTTGCTACGCTGGCTAATTGGGCAATTGTTAGAATAATAAGAATCAAAGCGCCACTTTTGTAATAGTCGCCATAAAGGATGGACATTATTTCTTTGCCGAAAAAAGCAAAAAGCAAAAATGCAGGCAAAGCGGCAAATAATGCCATACCTGATGCTGCTCTAATTGTTTTTTCCAGGTGTTTTCTTTCTGAAAGTATATTTAATCTAGCAATGATGGGAGCAACAACCTCATTAACTATAATGAGTGAAATAGATACAAATTTTACAATTCGTATAGCAGCACCATAGACGGCAACTTCTGTTCCTGAAGAAAAAGCTCCCAGAAGCCAGATGTCCGCGTGTAACATGACTATTTCACTAATTTTGCTGATCCATAAAGGTGAACTTACTTTAAAAATATTTGCTATATTTGCGTCCCCTTTTTGATCATTTTTTAATGATTTAAGTTTGTGGGTAAGAATACTGACCCCAGTCAGTAGGCTGATATAGTTAGTAATAATTGAATATTTGATCGCGGAATGTAATGTAAAAGATTCGCCGGAAATGTCTTGCTTTACAAGAAGGAGCAGCAAAAAAATAACACTTAGCCCTCCTCCCAAAATAGTTCCGGTAAATAATGTTGCGAATTTAATGTCATGAAAGCCCCGAAATGTTTCCCCTATGAAGATCTGCAAGCCTAATGAAACAACCCAGAACCCCATCAAATGTGCTTCTGGTATTAAAAGGCTGTTTTGAAACAAAACAGAGATAAGCCACGGTCCCCAAAACCAAAGTGCTGTTCCAACTGTAATAAGAACAACCAATACGGTAAAAAAAGAGGTTAGAATGATTTTAATAACATTCTCTTCCTTCCTTAGAGCCATTCCTTCTGAAACAAGCCGTAAGGTACCCTGCTCAAGCCCAAAACAGCCAATTGAACTCAAGACAAATATAACGCTAAGGCACAGGAAATAAGCACCAAGTTCGGGAGGGGACAGGAGTCGTGCCAGAATGCCAAAAATTGCCAGGACGCCAAAACCGCCAATGATCTTTCCCCCCAAAGCCCAAAGTCCGCCGGACAATAGTTTGTTCTTTGTTTTCTCTTTGCTGCGGTTTTCGTTAATAGCCATATTGGTCATAAT
>CAYREN010000853.1:0-1562 GCA_964423255.1 uncultured Roseivirgaceae bacterium
TTTTTGGTGCTAACTCCGTTTGGATATCCCTAAACTCAGGGGTTGACATATTACTTGTCAAAATGCCATAGTAAGCAAAAGCCCTGTCCAGGGCCGCACCGGATCGCTCCATGGCCACAATGGTATTTTCAAAATTTGGTGCCTCAGAATTATTGGCAATATCATCAGTTTCCCTTAACGACATCTCCATGCCATCTTCGATAGCCTGCTTTACATCCGACAGATTCATCTTATCAAAAGCCGGAACACCTCCGTACGGTCCAGTCCACTTTTCCAACATAATATTACTGATCATGGTTTCACTTGAATTTTCATTAGAACAGCCATTGGCCAATAGTAAAAAATATACTAAGCCGACGTATGGCATTTTGAAGATAGTTGGTGCTTTCATATTATTTTGAGGTATTTTTTATTTTTAGTAAATCTATAATACTGTCGCTTGGGTGATGAAAATTAGTCTAATTTAGGGTTGATTCCAACATATCAATTCAAAAAGCAAAACATTTGATACCGGAATAATAAAGGTTGCTAAGTGCTTAAATTTTATAATAGAAAAGTAATTATTGCTCATCCGATAGTCAGGATTCCTTATGAATATTTTTTTCGATAATAAACGAAATGAATTACTCAATTTAAAAATCAGTTTACTTTTATTATTGTTTTATCAAAAAAGCTATTTACACAATCATCCATCGAAAAATCAAATAGTATAAGCTGAATTAAATGTTAAATTTTCTGAACAAAACTATTAATTTTGCCCAGGTACTAAAACACAAAACGATATGTCGGGACATAGTAAGTGGTCAACTATAAAAAGAAAAAAAGGTGCAGCAGATGCCAAAAGAGGCAAGCTATTTACCAAACTTATAAAAGAGATTTCGATAGCGGCCAGGGAAGGCGGCGGAGAACCTGATGGCAACCCGAGTTTAAGGTTGGCCATCTCCAATGCTAAAGGCAACAATATGCCCAAAGACAATATCGAAAGGGCAATAAAAAAGGCTACCGGCAGTGATGCAGATCAATATATAGAAACTACCTACGAAGGTTATGCCACAAACGGAGTAGCTGTTTTTGTAGAGTGTCTTACTGACAATACAAACCGAACTGTTTCTGGTGTGCGGGCAGCATTTACCAAGTATGGTGGAAATTTAGGAACGAATGGCTCTCTGGAATTTATTTTTGACCGCAAGGGAGTTTTCAATATCAAAATGGAAAACAATATTGACGAAGATGAATTTATGCTGGAATTGATTGATGGAGGTGCAGAAGATGCTACTTCTGAAGATGGATACCTTACGGTAACATGTGGAATCTCTGACTTTGGTGGCGTCCAGAAAAAATTGGAAGAATTGAATGTTGAAGCTGAATTTGCTGAACTTCAAAGAATACCAAATACGCTCGTCACGCTCAGCGACGATGCCTTTGGAAAAGTAATGAAGTTGATTGATGCTCTGGAAGATAATGATGATGTACAAAAGGTATTTCATAATCTCGATATCACCGAAGCTCAAATGGAATTGATATAGTTCCCCCAAAGTTAGTCTTCAATTGTGGTATTAAGG
>CAYREN010000854.1:0-1561 GCA_964423255.1 uncultured Roseivirgaceae bacterium
ACTGGTGCCATTGCATGTGCATGGAAATTGTCCAGAAGGACAAGTCTCCCCTGAACCACCTCTAAAACTCACCAATTCCTCATGGTTCAACATTTTTTCCGACTTCAAATTTAATTTTCCTAATTTTTTCATTTCACTAAAATTTGTATAAAACCTACTCTATTCCGTTTTCGGCTTCCCCGGATGCATTCCTTAAGGAACTGTAATAAAATAACATGGTTATTATAGAAAATATTTCTATCTTTGTGATATGGAAAGATTGAAATTAATATCAGATCGCAATAAAATATTACTACCTCATTTAGATGAAAAAATAAGGAGGCTGTATGCTGCGGCAGAATCAAAAGTAATTGGGCATGGAGGCATTGGTATAGTATCCAAAGCAACAGGTATTTCTCGCACAACAATATCAGCAGGACTTAAAGAATTAAGTGCCCCTGAAAATATAGATACTGATAGGATCAGAAAAAAAGGTGGCGGCAGAAAAAAAGCGACCTATAAAACCCCCGAAATAAAGACTGCACTTGCCAAGCTAATTGAGCCTGCCTTACGCGGAGAGCCTGATTCACCATTAATGTGGACAAGTAAAAGTTTACGGAAATTATCATCAGAATTAAAGTCAATCGGATTGAATGCAAGTCATAATTTGATTGGAGAAATATTAAATGAAGAGGGATTTAGCTTACAGGCAAACAGAAAAACAGATGAAGGGAAAAGCCACCCTGATCGTAATGCGCAATTCGAACACATCCACTTAAAAGTAAAAGAATATCAATCACAAAATCAACCTGTAATATCAGTAGATGCTAAGAAAAAAGAGCTTGTCGGCAATTTCAAGAATATAGGCAAAGAATTTCGCAGGAAAAAAGAACCGGAAAAAGTGAAAGCGTATGATTTCCCAAGTGATGCTGAAGGTAAAGCCATTCCTTACGGCATATACGACATTACACACAATAAGGGTTGGGTAAGCGTGGGTATTGACCATGATACTGCTGAATTTGCCGCTGAAACAATAAAAAAATGGTGGACACAAATGGGGAATCAAATTTATCCCGACGCCAAAAAACTTTTGATTACAGCAGATGGAGGTGGTAGCAATAGTTCACGAAGTCGTTTGTGGAAAAAAGAATTGCAAAAAATATCTAATGAAATAGGGGTTGTTATAGAAGTTTGCCACTTTCCTCCCGCAACAAGTAAATGGAATAAGATCGAGCATCGTTTATTCTCATATATTGCGCAGAACTGGAGAGGGAAGCCATTATTGAGTTATGAGGTAATTGTAAATCTTATTGGCTCAACCACAACAACTAAAGGATTGAGTGTGATTTGTGAATTAGATCAGAACAAGTACGAAATTGGTATTAAAGTTACAGACAAAGAGTTGAAAAGTGTTAATCTGAAAAAAGATGAATTTCATGGTGAGTGGAACTATAAAATCAGCCCAAATAAGGATGTGAAATAATTAATTTATTTCATTACAGCTCCTAAGGATGAAATGTTTATGAAAGTTGAAAGCTCTGGTAGGTTTTTAAATGCATTGGCTATTGAATGTCGTAAATAA
>CAYREN010000855.1:0-1559 GCA_964423255.1 uncultured Roseivirgaceae bacterium
TCAAGACCCGGGAAGACGATGATGATGCTAAGGATTTGCTTCCTGAGCGCTGAATTTACCCTGGAATCTGGTTTGATGTGTGGTCGGGAGCACGATTAACTTGGGCTTCATGCAAGACGGTTAATCTTGCCAATAGAGCATGAACGGAGGAGCTGTGCGGTAAAGTGAAATTGGCGGCTTCTCTCGACGGAAAATCGGTTAGTTAAGTTATGCTGAAAATGGCTATATAGCTACTTGTTCCAAGATAAAAAATACACTTGACACTAAGCTTACACTTGGATATTGTCTTGGTTGAGATGTGAAACATTTTAACTAAGGAGGTAGCATTGTGGATGCTTTAACAGAACTTCAAACCGAAAAAAATAGAATATTATCAGCTATTTCAAAGGCAGCAAATGAGGGTGAAACCGATCTGGTGTTGGCCGAGAGTGAAAAATTAGAAAAAATTAAGAATCTTATTTATCGCTATAGTCAAATCATCTCAGAGCTTGAGGGTTTGAGAAGTGGCAACCCACAGATGCCACGTCAAAAAACTCGTCGTATTATCACCGGCCCAGTTGACGAATCACGTTCATCACAAATGGTGTCTTCAAGAGAGCTTGGAGAAAAAATTCGTCAAGAGTTCTTAAACAAACTTCAAGCTGAAGGTATCCAGCTCCAATTAATTAAAGGTAAGACAATCTTTCGCACTAGGTCGGGTAAGCGAGTGGGCCTTGCGGTTGCAACAGAAAGGCAACCAAATAGGTGGTTTCTTGGTTTGCCGGATGGTGGCTTTGATCATGCTGTGCTTTTGTGTCAACGCGAAAACGAAGAGGTTATCGATATTCCTTTGCCTGAAAAATTTTTCGAGCAATACACAATGAGCCAGTCGAAAGGACAACTAAAATTTAATGTCGTTAACAGAGGTAGTGGCCTGCTTGTACTGGTTCCGGGGACAGACGGAATCAACGGGAAGTCTCTCGCAAGTGATTATTCATTCTTGAAGTAAGTGAGAGTTTGTCTTGTCTGTCTTAAGCTAAGATTGTTGCATCTTGGCTAAGAAAAAAACAACTTGGCATAACAAAATGGTCAACTTGTCCGCATAGCGGCGGTGATGCGGGTAGCTCATTAATCGTTATGATTTAATAATATAGAGAGGCACTAATATGTCTGTTATTGAATTTGAAAGAAAGGTAGGACTTCAGATTACAAAAAATAAAAGAGCAGAATTTACATTGCCAACTGGGGACGGAAATGAAATTGAAAGTCACAATATTTTTCCTCAACAATATGATGTGATAATAGGAAAACAATCTTTCACTGGAGGTCTGTATTACAACCCACGGCCTTATTATTATTTTAAAATACATAAAGAAGGTCACGATGCATTCTTTAATTTAGTTTCAAGCTTAGAGGTATTTCACGTAAAAGCAGATTTGGTTCATAAAATCATAGAAATAAAAAAATAAACATAACGAATAAGGTTAGATTGTGTGAGGCACGAACCACAATCTGGGGGAAACAGGGGGTCAAATCTTTATCCTTGACATAACACTTCTTTTTATTGCAGAATTGTTATC
>CAYREN010000856.1:0-1555 GCA_964423255.1 uncultured Roseivirgaceae bacterium
AAATTATTTAAGAAATGCACTGGTAATTAAAAAACATTAATGAACTTTATAGTAACAATTTAGGATGAATTTGTGAAACAGAAAAATTTACAATATTGACATGAAGAAATTAAGTAATTTAAAATTCGCATTTGCACCTTTAAAATTTTGTGCATTCTTTATTATCGCAATAATATCTACAACATTTTTTTTTGGTTGCTCCGAATCAAAGAAATCAATAGAAACAGATTGGAGTATTCAATCTCAAAGATCAGACATAGAACCCAAGAACTGGGTTGAAGGAGATATCCTTTTTGATAATGAACCTACACTGGCTCTATCTGGAAATGGGAAGGCGTATGTCAATGGATCCTGGACTAAAACCTATAGTGTGGAAGCCAATAAGGTTTACAAGTTTACAACGCACTTTAAGTCGGAACAAGTTGCGCAACTCGATCGCAGCATTTTGGCTCAAATTACGTGGCTTAATAAACAAGGACAAAGGGTTGGGTTTAAAGAGTTTCCAGCCGTTAAAGCCAAACAAACTGATGGAGAATGGTATATCATTGAGCAATCTTATGAGGTTCCCGAAGAAGCTGAAAATGCAAAAATTGATCTTTTTTATCGCTGGGATGCTAGTGGTACAGTTTATTTCGGGGGAACCCAATTTATAGAAACAAATGCGATTGATCAAAGATTGGTTCGTTTAGCAACGATTCATCACCAACCAAAAAATACATCCTCAACACAGGAAAATTTGGATCAATTTAAAATTTATATAAATATCGCCGGAGAACAAAAAGCAGATATTGTTTGCTTGCCGGAGGGGATCACTCTCGTGGGAAATGGAAAAACATATGTTGAAGCCAGTGAAGCAATACCAGGACCTACCACAGAGTTTCTTGGGGAATTAGCAAGAAATAATAATATGTATATCATAGCCGGTATAATTGAAAAAGATGGACCGGTCGTTTACAACACATCTGTTTTGATTGGAAGAGATGGAGCCTTAGAAGGAAAGTATCGGAAGACTTCCTTGCCTCGTGAGGAAATTGATGGAGGAATAACTCCGGGGGAAGATTTTCCTGTATTTAATACAGATTTTGGAACGATTGGCATGATGATTTGTTGGGATGTTTCTTTTCCGGAACCTGCCCGTATGCTTGCTCTCAATGGCGCAGAAGTTATTTTTATGCCAATTTGGGGAGGCAATTTAACACTTGCTAAAGCCAGAGCAATTGAAAACCAAGTATATCTTGTTTCTTCAACTTACGATATGAAAACAGGTGTATTTGATAAAACCGGTGAACTAATCGCTGAAGGCACGAATGAAAATCCTGTGGTTGTAATAGAAGTCGATCTGAATAAACGAGAACTATGGGAATGGCTTGGTGAATTTAAAAATCGAATTCAACGTGAAAAGCCAAGCTCAAAGGCTATCAGATATTAAGCGATTTATTTCAATAAAAAGACCAAGTTCTTCAGCTTTAGTTTATAATAAAATCGACATGCTGGAAATAAGTTTTAATTGGCTTTGTAGTTCTACTTTACAAAGTTACGCTCTATCTCTTTTTTT
>CAYREN010000857.1:0-1555 GCA_964423255.1 uncultured Roseivirgaceae bacterium
GCTGCGTCAATCACAAAGCCTGTTTTTGCATATGTCGTTTGCCGGTTGGCTCAAAAAGGTGTCATAGACCTTGATGCTTCATTGCATGAACGATTTCCTTTTCCCGAACTCGAAAAGTACCCTTGTTATAAAGATATGACCGCCAGAGATGTACTAACTCATGTTTCGGGATTACCCAATTGGGGAACAGATATGATCGGTTGCCCTGGGGAAAAGTATGGATATTCTGGACAAGGGTTTGAGTATCTCACAAAGGCATTGGCTAAAAGCTTTACTGAAGTAATGGACCATAGAATTTTGGCCTATCTTGAAGAAGAAGTAATTAATCCATTTGAAATGTCTAATACCTATTTTGTTGAAAGTCCAATGTTAAAGAAGTTATGTGTTAATGGGCATTTAAATAACGTTCCAACGGATCAAATATTTCCAACATCTCCTGAAATGGCTTTTGGGATGCATTGCAATTCTGAAGATATTGCCAAATTTGCCATTATGCTCCTTAATCGAGTTGGACTTAACGAGGATATGGCAAAAAATATGTTTACTATTCAGACGGTGGTTTCGGATGCTGAAAAAGAGTTTGATAGTCCCTATGATCAAGGATATGGGTTAGGGCTTTATATTAGAAACTCTCCAAAGGGAAAGGTGTTTGGTCATTCAGGAAGTAATTATGACTTTAAATGCCTATTTGAAGTTTATGAAGACCTAAAAATGGGATATGTTATTATGACAAATTCGGATACAGGCGATAAACTCATTAATCAAATGGCAAAATTTTTAATTGAAGGATAAGATTAATTAAACAAAGAATCAGAATTCTAAACTGGCAGGTTTTTCATTAAACCCTTAATATAGCATCGTGTATACCTCGTACTTTAAAATACCCATAAATTTCTTTGTTTTTACAATAAAATAAATTTGTATGTTGCACTCAAACTTAAAAAGAGTACCAGCCATGCACCAAATGATATCTAGAAAAAAGAGCACTTAAAAAGTGCTCTTTATATACCCGAGGTTCACGTTCATTATCTAATTACTAATTCAAATAATCAATTAAATAATTGTAGACTGTCCAATATGAATGTTTTGAAAGTTTATATTGGTGTCTTCAGGGTATTCGATATAATCGGCAATAAAATCACCTACTTTACTGGTTGTTACATTTTGATATTCTGTATTGATATCTGGTGTCGAAATTTTTAGTTTCAACGATTTATCGACTCCTTTTCGAATCAATTCAGCCTCATCAAATAATTTAAAATGTTCTAATAACATTGCTGCCGATAATATAGAAGCTATTGGATTGGCAATGCCTTTTCCTGTAGCCTGCGGATATGAACCATGAATCGGCTCAAATAAGGCAAATTTATCACCTATAGAGGCAGAGGCTAATAAACCGATTGAGCCGCCAATAACACTGGCTTCATCAGAAATGATATCACCAAACATATTTTCGGTTAAGATAACGTCAAACTGACTAGGGTTTAAGATCATCTGCATCGCTGCATTATCAACAAATAAAAAGTCAAGTGCTACATCAGCATATGTTTTACCT
>CAYREN010000858.1:0-1554 GCA_964423255.1 uncultured Roseivirgaceae bacterium
CTTCACTATTTCTGGGATTCCCCTCTTTTGGTTCCAATCGTAAAGATATTTCTTTCCCTGCCCCTTTATTTTCATTTTCAATCGAGCAGCCAAATAGGGAAATAATTGTTATAAGTATGCTAAAAAGGCCTTCTAGTGTAGCGTGCTTCATAATTTTAATTTAAATACTATTCAATCTGACCATCGATCTCCAATTTTCGATTAGTTGATTTTATTTTTCTTATATCAGTTTATTCCACAATCCACTTTTCTTCAAAAGCAATATGCTTAATCGATTTTCTCTCTCCTTGTAAACGATACGTATAAGTCACATGGATTTTATCATCTTTTGTCTGAATCATAGATGGATACGAAAAACTTCCCCCTTCCAGATTGTCAAGCTTTTTCTTCCACGTCCATGACTTACCTTCATCGTTAGATATCGCAGCTGCAATGCTATATCTTCCATCATCAACATCATTATATATTAAAATCCAATGACCATTTTTCAATTTAATCACTTCAATACTTGACCCGGGATTGGGGATATCTGACTTTTTTGCATATGTCCAGGAGTAACCATCATCCTTGGAGTGGCTGATCATAATTCGACCTGGCTCATCTCCATCATCCCGCATAAAGGCATCTATTGAACCGTCTTTTCGCACAACAAGACTTGGTTGATTTAACCCACGCCCAACAATTGGTAGGCTGCTTTTCCAGGTTTCACCATCATCTTCCGAAATAGCGATCAATCCAAAATTAAAGCCATCGGAGTAAAGAGGTAATAATATTTTTCCGTTTGCTAAAAAAGTCGGATGGGTTCTTGTCATCCAGCCGGTTTCACGTTTCTTTGAATCCTTTGATGCATTTATCAGCATATCTTCATATGGTAATGCATATTCAGCCCAGGCCAAATCCGTCCTGCCAAATGCATCGAATTGTTCCTTAACTCTATTTTCAAATTCAACTCCTGGTTTCATAATAATAATATCCTGCCAATCCCAAACCGGAGGGCCTTCATCATGGTATTCCATTGTTGTTCTTACTTTTAAAATGGAGGCTTCCCATCTGTTGGCTTCAACTACGATCCACACCAAAAACAGCTTTTTGTTTTCGTTGAGAAATAATACTGGATTGCAGTCAGGCTGGCCTGGGGTATCTGCCATTAAAAAAGGATCACTCCATTTCTTTTTTCCTTTTTTTAGTCTGGATCCATTGATTACTACATCATTTTCAGTTCGCTCACCGCTTCCCTGAAACCAACAGGTTAGCAGATCGCCATTGGGCAATTCCACGATACTGCTTGAGTGTACATGTTGTTGTTGAAAAGGAAATATCAACTCGCTTTCATGGCTTTGCTGACCGAAAAGATTAGCTGTCACTAAAAGTAGAAACACACTTGCCGCCATTTTTGTCATACCATTATTATCTAATTCTACTTAAATTCAATTTTCTGACACAATTTCATTTATTATTAAAATGATGTGTTCAATTTTTCTTTTTTGTAAATGTGCTGGTATTGTTAAATCTTTCAATTTATTACTTTGGCATTAAAAGCATCCCAATCCATCT
>CAYREN010000859.1:0-1550 GCA_964423255.1 uncultured Roseivirgaceae bacterium
GATATAAAAAACACGACCAATAGAATCAATGAGTTACCACCTTGAAAGGGCTGCAGTCTGAGGCCTGCGTAACATCAGTTTATAATCAACTCCTGAAATAATTATTGGTCAGGAACGCGTACGTAATAATTTCCCTGTTTGCCGGGTGATGTATCATTTTGTGAATGCCATCATATTTTCATTCCTCGATAAGTTTCTCAAAGTTTGTTGTTGATTCGGTAAACATAACCTTTGCTTTTTGATAGACTTCACTGGAGAAAAATATTTTTTTTGTTTCCGAATCAGGGAATCCAAACATGGCGAGCATATTCACACTGTCTTTTTCAGCATCACTATGAACAACTTTTGATATTCTATACTCTTTCAATATTACAATACCCAGTTTATTCATTAGTGGTTCAATTTGGTTCCGATACCCACGATATTTTTTTTCATCGGTAATTTTTAATACAAATACTAACTTGGTCATATTGTTATTTTCTCTGTTTGTCGCTGAATGAGCATAAAAAGTGACACACATAAACAATAATAAAATAGCTGTTTTGTTAAGTATCATATAATTACTCCTTATGTGTTCCGGAGATACCTGATTTTCTTCGCTCAGTGACTTGTTCGCCAGCAATCCCCCAATTATCTGTATCGACTTCATCAATAACGACGACGGTAGTTGCCGGGTCTTTCCCCAGCACCTCTTTTAAAAGAATTGTTACACCCTCAATTAATTGTTTCTTCTGTTTTTTACTTACGTTTTCTTTGGTGATTTTGATATTGATATATGGCATTGATAATTCTCTCATTTGTTTTCTTTCAATTGTCAGGTATCAAATCAATGTCAGCACTGTTAAATACCAGATATACCTGTAGCGATTGAATTCATGGCTGTGTTGGAACTCCTTGCAATAGACTGGCTATGGGTATAGGAATCAACAAATATACATTTTGGTTTGAATCTCAGGCTTCAATACACTCTAATTCTGTTGTCGATAATACTGCTACTTTAATTTTTTAGTGCTTTCCCGAAGTTGACTAACGAGAGTTTCCAGCTGTTTTTTTCCAATACCTGAAACCATGGTCTGATACAGAGATTCTCCCAAATTTTCCAGAGAGGTATGTATCTTGTTTGCTTTTTCTGTTGGATAGATATTTTGTTCACGACCATCAATATTCACTGGTTTTTTTCTTGTCACCAATCCTTTTTTTTGCATGGAATCAATAAATCTGCTAATGGTTGATTTTTCAAGCCGTAACTCGGTGGCAAGCTCCTTTGGGGTAATGCCCGGTCTGGATAGCACAACACGAAGCATATATCCATGTGCAGGTGACAAATCAAATGTATCAAAAGCCTCCGCCCACTTTTTATTTACCAGGCGGGCCAAAGCATTGACATTAAAATAGAGGCAGCGATCAAACATATGTTACACAGTAGTACATTATAGTTGTATGTACAACTTTCATTTGTGCTCCCAGGAAATGAAACCGATAAATCAAGCTGTTAAATGTGAATTAAGCGCTAAAAATACCTGTTTTTAAAGAATCACCGAGTATTTAAC
>CAYREN010000860.1:0-1547 GCA_964423255.1 uncultured Roseivirgaceae bacterium
TATCTTAATTATTATAATCTTTTCCTGAATTACTTTTTTTGCATGATGCCCTCCAATCCGAAAGTTGTATTGATAATTCTTTCACAATCTCGGGATGCTGTGCCGCAATATCTGTTGTTTCTTCTCTGTCATTTATAATGTCATACAGTTCGAATTGCCTTCCTTCGTCCCCGCTATAAATTTTATAGTTATTATCCATGAATGCCAGTTGTTTTCTTGATTCGAATCCAATGGGTACTGGGCGCTCTTTCATCTCGCCAATAATAAACGGCATCATGCTAATGCCATCGATAGGCTTAGGTTGAGATGTGTCAGAAAAGCCTGTAATATCCATGACAGTTGGAAAATAATCGAGGGTACTAAATGGGATGTCGGTTGATACATGTTGCTTGATTCTTACAGGCCAGATCATCAATCCCGGAACGCGCACACCACCTTCGTAAAGCGAACGTTTCCTGCCTCTGAATTTACCAGCAGTCCCTTGTGTTCGCCCTACTCTTGTCCGGCCTTCAGGGCCATTGTCGCTGGTAAAGAAAATGATGGTATTTTCATCAACATTGTTTTCTTTCAAATAGCTCCTTAATCTTCCTATTTGCTCGTCCATGGCTGTTATGGATCCATAAAATTGCTGTATGTCTTCCGACTGGTCTTTATATATGTTTTTGTATTTTTCACCAGTGAGCACGGGTAGGTGAGGGGTGTGAAACCAGATAACTGTAAAGAATGAAGTATTGCTTTTTGCAGCCTTATTAATAAAGGGAAGCACCCTGTCCATGATGATCCGGGAGTCATCGCCTATGAGGTTGTCGGTAACCTTTTGTCCCGGTCCGGTCCAATAATAGGTTCCGAAATGTGTTCCTTCTTCACGCTTACCGATGTCTCCAGCGTTTTTATCCGGAGTGATCATTGGATCCCAGGTGGGTACTTTAGATTCGGTGGAGAAACATACGTCAAACCCGTTTTCCCAAGGTGGGGAATAATGTATAGTATCTTTGGGTTTTCCTCCACGATTGGCGTCTATTTCCGTTTTTGTTAAAGTCCCCAAATGCCATTTTCCGAAATGACCGGTAGCATATCCTTTGGTTTTTAGAGCTTCGGCAAGGGTAAATTCGTGTTTTGGCATGTGGCCGGAATTGGCAAAGAAAATTCCGTAGCGGTAGGGATGGCGTCCGGTGATGCAGCTTCCTCGCGTGGGCGAACAGACAGGCGAGGAGGCATAGAAGCGATCAAATACAATGCCTTCAGCAGCCATGTTGTCCAGGTTTGGTG
This sequence comes from uncultured Roseivirgaceae bacterium, assembly GCA_964423255.1. Classification (GTDB taxonomy): domain Bacteria; phylum Bacteroidota; class Bacteroidia; order Cytophagales; family Cyclobacteriaceae; genus JAAUQL01. Next base: position 1,270 of record CAYREN010000860.1, read on the forward strand.
TTTTACTGATTGGATTGCCATTGTATGCAGGATCACCCCAACCCATATCATCGGCCATAATCAGAATAATATTTGGGGATTGCTCTACTCTATTTTTTGAATTGGTATGGCATGAAGAGAAAGCTATAAAAAATAGAGCGATTAGTAAAAAGCAAATATTATTCATTTCGTAAATTGTAATTTTAATTTAAGTGGTTTTTCTGAAGTGTTGAATGAAAAAATAGTTATAGCAATAAGGATTAGTAGTATAGAATATCTGATTTTTTTCATAATGCAAT
>CAYREN010000861.1:0-1540 GCA_964423255.1 uncultured Roseivirgaceae bacterium
TAATCACCTCCACCATCAATCAACGCATTTCCGTTAACATCTCTTGAAACAGCAGACCCTTGAAGTACACCAAATGGCTTACCTTCAATTGCAAAGTTTCCTAAATTGGTAAAACCGGCAATTAGTAATTGATCAATTCCATCAGGTAAACTAATTACGGTACTCTCATAGGCAGTGAAATTACCAGCTATATCCCAATTAAAGTTATCATTTTGAACAACAGAGATACCATAATCAACTTCTATACCTTTCGTTTCTAATTCACCAGCATTAATTCTAGTAACACTAAACCCGGTAGAACGGTCTAAAGAACGATCTGTAATCAAATCATTGGTATTTTTCTTATATACAGAAACATCTAAACTTATTCTGTTTTTCCAGAATTTAGATTCTATACCCAATTCAATCTCATCAATTCTCTCTGCCTTTAGATTAGGGTTACCTAATCTATTGCTTATAGAGTTGGTTGATACAACATTACCATTTCTATCAACAAAAGCCTGCGAGCTTAAACGTAGTGTATTTCTAGTAGAAAAAGGTGATGGGAATCCAGCAGATTCACCATAACTTCCTCTAAACTTTAAATAATTGATGCCCATATCCCTAAGACTAGGAATTGCTTGACTTATTATCAATGAACCACTGGCACTTTTATATAAAAGAGAATTGTTTTCACTCTCTAAAGTAGAAGCCCAGTCATTTCTTGCTGAAACTGTTAAATAAGCGAAATTTTTATAACCTGCAGTTGCTGTTGCATACACACCTAGAATATTTTCAAAAGAATCAAATTGGATATTTCCTCCAAATGGAGAAACATTTGACTGAGATGTAAAGTTAAAGTGTCTGTTTACACCAAATACAATTTGACCAGCACTATATACACCTTGTTGTTCAAAGTTTGTACTTTTTGAGTTAGCACCAATATTAATATCAAAATCAAAGTTTTCAGAAAGATCTGTTTGATAAGTTGTTAATATAGTATGATCCCAAATAGTTTGTATTTCTGAACTGGTTTCTAAGAAACCTTGTGTTTGTCCGTCAACACCACCTTTATTTTGGTAGGCTTGATTAATAACGTTAAAGTTATCAATACCAACACGGTATAATAGACTTAATTTATCACTGAATTTATAATTTAATGTAGCTCCACCAAAAATACGATTTATTTTTTGAGTGTTTTTAGCATTATTAATTGTCCAGTATGGATTTTGAATATCATTACCACTTCTATAATACACACTACTACCATCAGCAGGGTTTTGGAAAGGCAATCCATTTAAATCAACACTACGAGGTGTATAAAATACATCTCCAAATGCAGATGAACCTGCAGTTGATGCTGAACCACTACCTAAACTTGAAGCAACAGGTGGAGTTGCATAATCAGTAACTACATAATTAAGATTACCAGAGACTGTAAAATTATTTGATAATTTAGCTTTACCACCAAAAGAAAAACTATTTCTTCTTAATTGATTACCTGGTGTAAAACCTTGGTCATCTAAGTATCCATAACTTACATTATAACTTACATTTTCAG
>CAYREN010000862.1:0-1539 GCA_964423255.1 uncultured Roseivirgaceae bacterium
CAAATTAAAGCAGTAAATATTAAATTAATAATGTAATCATTCAATAATTATAAATAATCATATATTGTCTTAAACACCAATACCAAACGTTTATTTTTGGCTTATCATAAATTTATTATCCTTAATGCAAATCATTCTCTTTTGTATGAACCAGAGGATTTAAGATATTTAAAAACAAAAATATAGCAAATGAGAACAGTGCCTTTTCCGTCAATTTTTCATTTAGTAACTTTAATTATTTGCATGGCTATTTTTGGCAAAAGCCTTGCTCAAAAGAGTTTCAATTTCATGCCTGATAAAATTGGGTGGTATGAAGGCTATGATACAAGTATAATCAATACCGCGCCTGAATGGGCAATGGCGAAAACAACAAATGGAAAAACACAACAAGAGGTGAAAGACTATTTTCCAAAACCTAAGAATGGCAATACTTATGTGATTGCCCATAGAGGGGCACACATTGGCATTCCTGAAAATACGTTGGCAGCATTTCAGAAAGCCATCGACCTTGGTTGTGATTTTGTTGAGATAGATACCCGGAAGACAAAAGATGGGAAGATTGTAAGTGTTCACAACTCAACTGTTGATGCTTATGTTAATGGGATAACAGGAAAAGTCGGGGATTTTACTTTGACAGAACTAAAGGCCATGGATATAGGCTCACGAATTGGCCCTGAATGGAAGAATGAACGAATACCCACTTTCGAAGAAATCTTACAATTGTGCCATGGACAAATTGGTATTTATCTTGATTTGAAAGAGAACCTTGTATCGGAATTGGTGGAGCTTATAAAAAAGTACAACATGGAGCGAGATATTGTTTGGTATATACCTGCATCATTCATGGAACCTATTAAGCAGGTGCAGGACAATTGCTATAAATGTCTGCCTATGCCAGACCCGGGGCCGGCAAAAAATATTGTAAAAGTTGCGAAAGAAGTGCAACCTCAAGTGATTGCGACCGACATGGGCGAACTCAATTCGAATTATATGAAAATTGCCCATGAAAATAGTATAATCGTTTTTGTAGATGAAGATAAAGGCAACCCAAAAGAATGGGAGAAGATACTGGATTGGGGAACGGAGGGTATTCAAACGGATAAACCAGAAGAGCTGATCAGGTTTATAAAAGAAAGGAATAAGTGAGCCCATTCCGTAAATTCGTTATCGTCATAGCATTGAGCGAAGCGATACTGTATGTAGCTCTTCGGCATGTTCAGCAGTGCATGTCGAAGTACTGATAATTAGGATTTGCAATCCGAATTACCCAGATGCCAATTCAATACTTTCTACAGTCATGATGTGTTTCTTCAGGGATTACAATTCCAGAACATTTATTACAAATACTATGGTCTGAATTTATTGCTGAAGGGTATATTAACTGAAGAATCAAGCATTTTTCTCTCATTAAATAATTATCATTTCATTGTCTGCTTTTTATGAATAAAATGCATTTAGACATGCAAAACGTTATTACCTGTACAATACTGGCTTTTGCTCTAATATTTACATTTAGTTGCAGAGAAAAACTACAGAAAA
>CAYREN010000863.1:0-1538 GCA_964423255.1 uncultured Roseivirgaceae bacterium
TTAAAAAAGCCCAGTGAGGTTTATATTCCGCTCCATTTTCTATCCATTTTATCAAGACTGCCTTTTCATATGCTGAAAGTTTCAAATTTGATTTTGGCTGTGGCATTTGGTAATCTGGATCATCGGAAATTATACGATGAAAAACCTCACTTCCATTTAAGTTCCCCGGTAAAATTGCCCTTTTGCCAGGTGAATCGGTAAACTTTTTATAAGCAGATTCTTCCATGTCAAGACGCAAATCAGCTTTTTGTTTTGCCTTATCTGGTCCATGGCATAAAAAACATTTATCAGATAAAATTGGCTTAACATGAAGGTTGAAATCAAGGTTGCGAGGAAGTTCTTCATACTCCAGGGCAACATCCTCTGGGAGTTCAGTATTGCAAGAAGCTAATACAAATCCAAAAAACAACGATAGAAGTAATTTATAGCTCACGTATTTATTGTTTCTTTAATAATTATTTGAGTCTGATAAAAATAGTGAATTTCACCAAAGAAAAATAGAACTTTGATTTCGCCAAATATCATACTGGCAGGCAAAATGAAGTCGATGACTTTTGAAATTAAAAAACCTGCATTCATTCCAACAGTTTCAAGATTATAGTTGCTACACTATGAATACAGGAAACCCTGGAGTTTAGGGGACCTCTAATAATATAGTTATTAACCAAACTTCATCCTGGGTTGGGGAATTGCATCCAATGAACAAAACTCTTTGGCCAAATATTTATAATGTGCAGCAATCGCAATCATTCCTGCATTATCTGTACAATATTCAAATGCAGGAATGTAGGTTTCCCACCTGTGCTTTATCCCTTCTTCTTTAATTCGTTTTCTGAGCTCACTATTTGCAGAAACACCACCGGATATCGCTACATGGCTTATCTTATATTTTTTAGCCGCTTTTCTTAATTTATTCATGAGCATGTCAATTAACTTTCGCTGAACAGAGGCACATATATCATTCATATTTTGCTCAATGAATTTTGGGTTTTCCTTAATTCGATCCCTTAAAAAATATAATATAGCCGTCTTAATTCCACTAAATGAATAGTTAAATCCTTGCGTACTGGTATCTGGAAAACTGAAAGCTTCTGCATTACCGTTTTTAGCAAATTGATCTATCAGTGGCCCTCCAGGATATGGCAGCCCTAACAATTTGGCTGTTTTATCAAAGGCCTCCCCTACTGCATCGTCAAGTGTTTCACCTAAAATTTCCATGTCGAGGTAATCTTTTACTAAAACAATCTGGGTATGACCACCACTAACTGTTAGGCAAATGAATGGGAACACCGGCTTTGGGTTGTCAATGAAATGTGCCAAAATATGGGCCTGCATATGATTTACACCTATCAATGGTATATTAAGTGCCAATGCCAATGACTTAGCAAATGATGCACCTACCAATAAAGCTCCTAATAATCCAGGCCCCTGGGTAAATGCTACTGCATTCAGCTCTGTTTTATTTATATTTGCATTTGTAATTGCTTGATCAATGATTGGAATTATATTCTGCTGGTGGGCTCTAGATGCCAATTCAG
>CAYREN010000864.1:0-1529 GCA_964423255.1 uncultured Roseivirgaceae bacterium
CAATAATAGTATCCAAGGTAGAATTTTAATGTTATTCATTTTAAGCATATTGATTCTTTTTTAGTTATAACAGTTTATCTCAAGATAATGAATCATTATAAGAACACTTGCTACAAAATTAATGCATATCGTTTTTCAATGGAGCAATGCCTTTATTATAAAAAATATACAGTCCATCCTTACCGGCGACAATGATATCCTTTCTCCCGGAACCGGTGAGGTCACTTATGCTGAAACCCAGTCCAACACCCTTGCCCACGCCAAATGATCCATAGCTTATAATTTGCTTCGTAAAAGATACTCCATTCCACTTGAAGTAGTATATGCCAAGCGGGTCATTTGATCCGGGATCTTTCCCATTGTGTGCGCGATATCGTTTTCCGGTAATAAGTTCATTTTGTCCATCCCCATCCAGATCTGTCCATTCCATGGTGTGATACTGCGAATTGTAAGGATCAATAGCGTGTTTTGTCCAGGATAATTCCGATGCATTCTTATTCGTTTTTTGTTCGTACCAATCTAATCCATAACCATGGCCTTGCCCTACGATCAAATCCTGTAAGCCATCCTGATTTACATCTGCTACAATAATAGGAACACTGGCCGTCCCCTTACCCAACTCAAATTCCTGATGAAAAGCCCATGGCTCGTCGAAAGGTTTTTCAGGAGCTTCAACCCAGCCGTTATGCACAATCAAATCGCCCCTTCCATCACCATTGATATCTCCAAAGCCCAGACCATGCCCATGTTTGCCCATGATTTTGTATGAATTAAATTTGCCCGTTCCTTTTCCCTGTTCATCCCGTACCAGGCGGTAGATCACCAATGAATCATTTGGCGTATTGGGTATTATTTCTTTTACGCCATCACCGTCAATATCCCAGGCCCTGATGGTTTCTACATTACCAGATTCAGCAATAACATGCTCCTTCCATTCTCCATTATTACCCGGATTTTCCCTCCATCTTACCTGTTTGCCAAACCAACCTCCTGTAATTATATCCAGAAGCCCATCCCCATTCACATCCAAGGGAATGGTAGAAAAATCATCCCAATACTCACCATATCGCTTATCGGAACCAATGTAGTGCCGATTTAAATGATCAGGACCTTCATACCAATATGCTCCAGAAATTATGTCTGGGACCTCATCATTATTTACATCAAATACGCCTACCGTTTCAAAACTTTCTGAAGCTATTTGCCTTTTAATGAATTTTAATGAGGGCACTATATTTTCTGCTTTATCCGATATTGATTGGGAAACGCAAAGCAAACTGCTAAAGAAAAACGGGAGAGTCAGGATGAATATATTTTTCATAAATAGGTGTTTGCTTTTTGAGTTTTACATATTCACAATCATGTGAATATCATTTATCTGGCCTTTCGGATATTTTGTTTATAGCCATTTTCATTTACACTATCATTCATAAACAGCATGTTTGGGATTTCCCCCAGAAATCAGATAGGCCAATAAGTCTTTGAGTTCTTCCTCATTTAATCTATTGATCAAACCGGGAGGCATGGCC
>CAYREN010000865.1:0-1529 GCA_964423255.1 uncultured Roseivirgaceae bacterium
TCATTATTGGGACTATTGCTGTCGAGGAGCAAATTCAACATTCTAAAGATCGCCCTATTGGCTATGAAAAGAACCAACTGATTACCATTAGCAAAAAAACTGAAGATTATGAAGGTAAATATAATCTCATCAGAAATGAATTGAAAAGCATTGGTGCCATTGCCGACATGTCAGAATCTTCAAGTCCGCTAACGGAAGTATGGAGTAGCAGTGGTGGATTTGAGTGGGAGGGAAAGGACCCTGATTTTTTAACCAATATTGTAAATATTTCTATTACACACGATTTTGGAAAAACAATTGGATGGGAAATTGTTGAAGGTCGTGATTTTTCCAGGGAATTCAGTACAGATTCCAGTGCTTTTATTCTCAATGAAACAGCTGTGAAATACATGGGTTTGGAAAACCCAATAGGAAAAACAATAAGATGGAACAATGAAGAACATAAGGTTATTGGAGTTGTCAAAGATATTTTGATGGAATCACCTTTTGAGGCGGTAAAGCAGACAGTTTATTTGATAAAGTATAATAACACAAACTGGATTGAGCTAAAGTTAAACCCCAATAAAAGTACTTCAGCATCGCTGAATCTTATTGAGGCAGTATTTAAAAAGCACGTTCCTAATGTTCCTTTTGAATATCAGTTTGTAGATGAAGATTTTGCAGCAAAGTACTCGGCAGAAGAGCGCATCAGAAAGCTATCTGGGATATTTTCCTTTTTGGCGATTTTCATCAGTTGTCTTGGGATATTCGGGTTGGCATCATTTATAGCCGAGCAACGCACCAAAGAAATTGGTATTCGCAAAGTGTTGGGAGCTTCTGTTTTTAATCTTTGGAGACTGCTTTCAAAAGATTTTGTACTGCTTGTTGTCCTTTCAAGTGTCATTGCCATTCCTGTTGCTTATTTCGGAGTAGAAAATTGGTTGCTAAATAACTATGAATATCATAAAGAAATAGCATTGTGGATGTATTTATTGGTAGGAGCAGGAGCCTTGGTAATCACCATCGTAACGGTAAGTTTTCATGCCATCAAATCAAGTATGGCAAATCCGGTTGAATCATTAAAAACGGAATAAATCATCATCATCAATAAATTATTATCATGATAAAGCATAACATCTTACTTTTTTTTAGAAATATTAAAAAGCATAAAAATACCTTTTTCATAAATCTGATTGGGCTTTCTACAGGTCTGGCCTGCGCTATAATGGTTTATTTATGGGTTTCTGATGAAATGGCCATGGATAAATTTCATATCAATAAACCATACCAGGTTTTACGAAATACCTCGAATGGTCAGGGAGATATTACCACACGTTTCAATAATTCGAGCTTGATGCTTTCGGCTTTGCAAACGGAAATACCCGAATTTGATAAGGTAACTGCAAAGATTGACTTAGAGACCAAAGCACTACTTGAAGGCAATGAAAAAAAAATCAAGGCCAGAGGTTTTATCGTAAGCGAAGATTATTTTAAAGTTTTCTCTTATCGACTTCTTTCTGGTGATAGAGAAAATGTTTTAGTTGATGCCA
>CAYREN010000866.1:0-1521 GCA_964423255.1 uncultured Roseivirgaceae bacterium
GGCCCACAACCCATTGATGCATCACCAATATTTGCTACGACAATACCCGGTTTTTGATTTACCTTTTTGTACAGTGCCCCACCAACGGCAATATCTCCCGAACCACCCACGATAGCATTATTTGGATAAACACCAAAGGGAGTAAAAAATGCATGCATAGATCCACCCAAACCTTTGTTAAACCCATTTTCTCTGGCAAAAATTTCTGCCAAAGTTCCATAAAGTAGAAAATCTATTGCGAGATCATTTACTGTTCCTTTATGATCTTTTTCTACAGGCTTGAGTGTCGCACCATCCCAATAACCCTTCATCACATCCATCAGTTGATTGTCATTCCATTTGTTGATTACGGATAGTCCTTTAGCCAATATTTCGCCATGACTTCTATGTGATCCAAAAATCAAATCATTTTCATCAAGAAGATAAGCCATTCCTACCGCTGAGGCTTCCTGACCTATTGAAAGGTGGGCAGGGCCCGGGTGATTATAGGATATTCCATTGTACTCATTGCTAATTTTTATGTCATTGAGCATAGACTCAAACTCACGAATCGTTACCATATCACGATAAATCTTCATGAATTCATCTTTGGTATAATTGAGCTTTTCGTCTTCAATTGATTTATTGTACTGATTTACCGGGATTGGATCAAATGTGACCTCTCCGGATTTCCTTTGCACTTTAGGATCTATAAATTCTACTTTTGGCATATTTTTTTTATTAAGTCCGAAGTCCTAAGTTGGAAGACGGAAGTTTCCAATTAATTAATTTTATTTTTAAATGCAACCATCATATTCATAAGACTGAAAGCATTTTAGTATATTCTAATGTTATAATATTTATTGATTGAATCAGGTTTCCTTTGAGCTATTGGCTTTCAGCTTTTAACTATTTCCTTCAAACCTCAATCCCTTCAATCTCACTTACAATATCTTGCAAGAATCTTGCTGCCGGAGCGCCATCAAGGGCTCGGTGATCAAATGTTAGAGACAATCCAATTTTAGGAATAAATCCAAATCCCCCACCTTCGAGTTGAGCAGCCTGTTGGGTAATGGTATTTACACCCAGAATTCCAGCTTGAGGAGGATTCAATACCGGCGTGAACATTTCAATGCCAAACCCACCTAGATTTGTCATCGTAAATGTTGCTCCTTTAAATAATTCTGGATCTATACTTCCACTTTGGCATGCAGCTGCAAGTTCTTTGATTTTCGAAGACAGACCTTCAATCGTCAGATGATTGGCACTTTGTATTGTAGGCACCATCAATCCTCTTGGGGTATCTACAGCAAAACCCAGGTGCACATTACTAAAAGATCGAATATAATCTCCCATAAAATGGATGTTGATTTCTGGGTTTTTAACTAAAGAACGAATCGTAGCAATGCTTACCATATCATTGATTGTGATATTATAGACATACCCATCAGCCATCTTTGCTTTCACTTCTTTTCGAATAGCCAGCATTTTCCTGGCATCAGCACTGGTATGCAATGTCAATTGAGCCGTGTTGGCCAATGA
>CAYREN010000867.1:0-1521 GCA_964423255.1 uncultured Roseivirgaceae bacterium
CAACTTGGTGACAATTATAGCTTTGCAAGTTGGAGTATCCACATGGCATTTATTATTGCCTTTAGTAATATGTGGGGGTTAATTTTAAAAGAATGGAAAGGATCTAATACAAAAATTTATATTTATCTATTTATAGGGATTACCATACTTATTTTATCAACCTTCATTATTGGTTTGGGAACTTATATATCACATTAAGCCAGCAACATAAAATTCTAATATCATGAAACCGGCATGACCGGAGCAAATTAAAGACCTGACTACTGTAGGCAGGCACGCAAGGGCATGATTATATGCCCAGGAAAATAGAAACTTTAAAATTATAAACAGATGAAAGAGCAGCTAGTAAAAAAAGCTTTTGAAATAGCAACTGAACAATATGAAGCCGTTGGCGTAAATGCAGAAAGTGCGCTTCAAAAATTAGAAAATATTAACTTATCGGTACACTGTTGGCAAGCTGACGATGTTTCAGGGTTTGAAGCAGGTTCCGGAGTTTTGGGAGGTGGCCTTGCAGTAACAGGCAATTATTCTGGAAAGGCTTCAAATGTCCAGGAAGTGCGATCTGATCTGGAGAAAGTATATAGTTTGCTACCTGGGAAGCATCGCTTAAATCTTCATGCAATTTATGGCGAATTTGAAGGCAAAAATGTTGATCGTGATGAGATTGAAATAAGTCATTTTAAAGGATGGGCAGATTGGAGTAAGCAAAATCAAGTTGATATAGATTTTAATTCCACACTATTTTCTCATCCCAGAGCAAATGATGGCTTTACACTTTCCAGTAAAAATGAAGGAGATAGAAAATTTTGGATTGAGCACGTAAAAAGATGTCGCGAAATTAGTTCATTTTTTGGGACAAAACAGGGCAATGCATGTATCCACAATATATGGATTCCTGATGGTATGAAAGACACACCTATAGATAGATTTGGCTACAGAGAGTTATTAAAATTATCTCTGGATGAAGCTTTAACTAAAAAGTATCCAAAAACCCAGATGAAAGATGCTGTCGAAAGCAAACTATTTGGCATAGGTAGTGAGTCGTTTGTGGTTGGTTCACATGAGTTTTACTTGGGTTATGCCATCTCCAGGGAAATTCTACTTTGCATTGATGCTGGGCATTTTCATCCAAATGAGGTAGTAGGAGATAAACTCAGTGCAGTATTTCAATACGTCGATGAGTTGCTTTTGCACCTGACAAGAGGTGTGCGGTGGGATAGTGATCATGTAATTACCATGAACGATGAAACTGTGCTGATAGCGCAGGAATTGAACCGGATGGATGCTTTTGGAAAAGTAAATATTGGCCTGGATTTTTTCGATGCCAGCATCAATCGGGTAGGGGCATATGTTTCCGGTACTCGATCGGCACTCAAAAGTATTCTTTTTGCACTGCTGGAACCCTCAAGCAAACTGAGAAACTATGAAGAAAGTGGAAAATGGTTTGAAAGGCTAGCTATGTTGGAGGAATTGAAAGCTAAACCATTTGGAGCTGTGTGGGATTACTACTGTTTGAAACAG
>CAYREN010000868.1:0-1519 GCA_964423255.1 uncultured Roseivirgaceae bacterium
GCCAGAAAGACCGCGTTATTTATAAGTACGATAAAGACTACATTTATATCTTTGCAATTGGTGGGCATTACGATCAATTTTAATTTGGGTAGTTTGCGTCCGAACGAGCGCCTTGTTATGTGAATATACCTGCTGACCACTGTCATTAACGTGTTATAACCAATTAGCCGGTTTAAAATTAGCTCTTCTATAATTGTGGCTTTGTTGCTCCTTTCAATTTCTTCATGCGATCCTTCTCAAGCTGCTTGGCTAACTCCTTTGTATAGGCTAGTGTCTTATTAAAGATTTTACGCGCTTTATTTCCATCATATAAAATTGTTACATACGCATTTGTTGATGTATTATTACTATAGTTGACATTGCTAGGAACCATTCTAACAACAAAGGTGAACCCGCATTGTTGATAATCGTTCGCACGTAACATGATGTTATTCACCACTCCCATCTGACTCTGAGTTGTTCCCCTTCCTCTAGGGGCGCACGTCTCAACCACAGCTTGGCTATCTTGTGGTTTACCATTGGGCTTAAGACTCCACGAGAGCATATAGGAAAAAAGTTTTCCGGTTGAGTCAGGTTGTGACTCAAGTATTGGAGGACCATATTTTTTAACAAACAGATCTTTCATATCACTGATTAATAGCGATTGCTTCATGTTATTTAGTCGCGCAATGGCCATAACAGTTTCTGTATTCTCTGGTGGTGGGAGGGGGGTGCTAGCTGCAATACTAAATATTTCAGTTTGCCGGGGAACTTGAGCTGTAAATCCGAGAGGATAACGAAGGCCTCTAATTTGAGAGCCCTTAACTTGGCCAATATCCCCGTTTAAAGGAGTGATCGTCATGGGTGGCGAATAATTTTTTATGGTTACCACCGCTTCTTTCATTGGCATACTCAAATACAGGCCTCGAATATTAAATTTAGGCAAGTTAGCTTTGCTCGTCGTGGTGGGTGAACTTGATGTACCGCTTTGCGATTTAGTTTTCTGTGTATTCTTAGCGCTCTCAAGTAGTTTCTTAGAGAAATCACCTAGGTCAAATGCGTTCGCATAAAATGGAATAAAAATATAAGTGAGTATGACAATTTTAATAAAAGAATTGATTTTCATTTGTTTTTACCTCTTTTTTGGTTAGCGCTTTTAAAAAATATTTCAAATCATTTAACGCGCTTATATTCTTTACCCATACCTGCAATAGTATTAGTTTCACTAATATAGGTATAACTGACTATTCCAAATGGTCCTGAAATTTGAAGCGTGCCGTCATCACCTATCTTTGCGGTATATTTCCCTTCCTTATCCACCATAAGTAACGTGTCTCCATTTTTAACTATTTCAAAGCCACCTGTTAGATTGTATTTATTAGCTGTTTGCTCCCACTTCCCCAGAAAAACATTATCAGTGGAATCTGAACAACTAATAATAAGCAACAACATGACGTACAAGACTACCGATCTTTTTAAGCGCATATATTTCTCCTTACATGGTTAGATTATGGTTGGTGGTCAATATTTACACATAACG
>CAYREN010000869.1:0-1518 GCA_964423255.1 uncultured Roseivirgaceae bacterium
CTTGCTCAGGAGACCATACAATTTGTCGCCAGTTATATCCCATATTCCCAGGATCCTTCGGGTCGTATTTTCCAAAATAATCTAAGCGTAGATTCACATTTTCTAACTTCTTTACTTTCTTATCCCCAGGCTTAAACGAAAATATATCTCCCTCAGAAGTCGAGTAATACACCAAGCCGTCTCTGTGGTCAACAAACATGGAGCGACAAAGAACACGGTAATCATCAAAAGGAGTTCCCGCCTCTCCGTTTACAGAAATTTGTCCCAGATTATATAGTTTATCTTTTTTCATATCATAATGAATAAAATATCCTTTTGGCCAGGTAATTCCATAAAGATGCTCACGGTCCTTATCTATGGTCATTGTGATAATTCCATCGCCATTTGGGGCCAGGGCCAGTTCTTTAAATTCTCCAGATGCCAGATTGTAAGACATAAAATGTCCCCCGGGATAGAGCTTATATCCATCAGGTGCATTGACCGGTAAGCATTCTGAACCATTAATCATTTCGTAGTAACCTACGTGTGTAGCAAAATATAATATGCCGTCTTTCTCATGAAACCTGACGTGGCTCTTTCCTTGCGAAATGGCTTTATCGTCCTTTTCACCACAAATCTCAGTCAGGTCAGCCAGAAATTTGGTTTTATCTGTTTTCGGATCATACACATACATTTGCCCTCCTGTGTCATATGTATTGGAGGACAATACATAATATATCTTGCCATCGCTTGCTTCAGATATGGCATTGTAAGTATCGTGAGCGTCATTAAATCCAGAAAAATAGTGTTTGGCAATTAGTCCGTTCTTATCAGGTTTTGTCTGGGTTAGCATATAGTTATCTATCATCATTTTAAATTTAGTTTTTTCAGGGATTTCAATTTCAATATTTTTGGCCAATGCTAAAGCGCTGTTAAATATCAGAGGTTCTATGTTTAACTTCCATTTCCCGGGAAGCCCATATACTTGATGGGCCATTGCACCTTCATAGCCACCTTCCGTAATGATATAAGCGGGAGGGATGTAGGACATTACATCATTGGAATATCCCATAATAAAAATATCATTCCCAAAAATTTTCTTGAGTCCTATGCCATATTCTATCAATGTCTCTCCTCCAAAACTAAATAATAGTTGATTTCCCAGTTGCCATAATTGAACAGGGTAGGGATAGGTTTCCATGAAGGACTCTCCATTTTCCAAATTATGTAGCATCCGCGTTGCCCATCGTTTTTGGTAACCGGTAAACTCACTTTTCATTTGTTTCAACTCCCCGGCAGTTGGAATTTCCATGGGCAGGTCAACTTCGGTATAGGCTGTTTTTAATTGTGCAGAAAGCTCAGGCATATCTTCTTCCAATACCCTATCGACGGCAGCGGCAAGTTCTCTTCCAAATTGCTTAGCCAGGGTCACCGAACGGCGAGGCATAGGATTTTGATCTGCACCGGCACCCTGGAAAAACATAGCCATAACCCCAGGATACATATTTTCTAATTCTATTTGTGCAAATCCCGGATAAT
>CAYREN010000870.1:0-1514 GCA_964423255.1 uncultured Roseivirgaceae bacterium
TGATATTTAGCGTTGTCTTTGGCATATCCATTGACGATTCCATTCACTTTTTGGCTAAGTACAGGCAAGAGTTATTTTCAAATAATTTTTTCGTTCCGTTGGCAATAAGTAAAAGCATCCGAGAGACCGGAGCAAGTATGATATATACTTCCGTAGTATTGTTTGCCGGGTTTATCATTTTTGCCGGATCAGATTTTATCGGTACTATCATGTTGGGTGTGTTGACTTCCACTACGCTACTCATTGCTATGTTTGCCAATCTAATTGTATTACCTGCATTGCTCATGGTGTTTGACGATGGTAAACGAAAAGAAGATGCCCACCCATTGATTGAACAATACGAGGGCTTTTATCAGGAAGATGAAGATGAAGAGATAAATCTCGAAATGATCAAGGTACAAGAAAATGGAATCGGGAAGACAAATGAATTGAAGAATTGATTGATAATTGAGATTATTTAATAGTGAAATACAGGGAAAATAAGAATCTGAATTTGGCCCGGGTTGGGGAAGAAATATTAGCCCACTGGAAAGACAACAATATATTTGAGGCATCATTAATAAACAGAGAAGGGCAAAAGGAATTCTCTTTTTATGAAGGCCCTCCATCGGCTAACGGCACGCCAGGAATTCATCATGTGATATCTCGAGCAGTAAAAGATATCTTTTGCAGATATAAAACTCTGAAAGGCTACAAAGTGGAGCGAAAAGGAGGATGGGATGCACATGGGTTACCTGTAGAGCTTCAAGTAGAAAAGCAACTGGGTATCACAAAAGAAGATATTGGTAAGAAAATCTCTGTAGAAGAATACAACCAAAAATGCCGGGAGACTGTCATGCAGTTCAAAGGCGAATGGGATAATCTCACAGAAAAAATGGGGTATTGGGTAGATCTGGATAATCCCTATATCACCTTCGACAAGAAGTACATGGAGACCCTGTGGTACTTGATTAAGAAATTTTACGATAAGGGACTTTTATATAAAGGCTATACTATTCAGCCATATTCCCCGGCTGCCGGTACAGGATTGAGTTCCCACGAATTGAATCAGCCCGGGGCCTATCGGGATATTAAAGATACCTCACTCGTAGCCCAATTTAAAGTGAAAGGAACAGAAAATGATTTCTTTCTGGCATGGACTACGACTCCCTGGACTTTACCAGCAAATAATTCTTTGGCTGTTGGTGAGAAGATAGCGTATGTAAAAATCAAGACTTTCAATCAATATACTTTTCAACCAATAAATGTGATTCTCGCCAAGGCGCGCATTTCGGTTTATTTTAGTACCAAGTCTGAGGGTTTGAATTTCAATGACTACAAAGGTGGAGATAAACTTATCCCCTGGACTATTGTCGATAATGTCATTGGCAAGGATCTGGTAGGTATGGAGTTTGAACAACTATTGCCCTATGTACCATTGAATAAGCCTGCACTCACGGTATTGGCAGGTGATTTTGTGTCAACAGAAGATGGTACAGGAATTGTCCATATTGCCAAAACCTTTGGCGCTGATG
>CAYREN010000871.1:0-1509 GCA_964423255.1 uncultured Roseivirgaceae bacterium
GTAAGAAAATTGTTTCCCTCGGTGATCAAATCCTTTACCCACAGGTTTCTGTCCTGATCCTCGAGCCGAATAAATTTATTGCCTTCCTTAATACGCGCCGGCAGTCTGGCTGATTTATAACACATCAATGAAATGAGGGCAAATAATTTAGAATTTTTGAGTATGTCAAATTTAAAAATAGTCAGTGCCATTCGCAAAGCCTCAAAGCAAAGATCTTCCTTCAATATCGTATCGCCATCCGTAGGTCGGTAACCTTCTGTAAACATCAGAAAAATCACTTTCAACACACGCTCTAATCTACCTTGCAAATATTTATTTTCTGGTATATCCAAAGACAGATTAAATGCTTTGAATTTCTTTTTGGCCCTTTGAAAATTTTTTTTAGTGGCTTCGTAAGAGGATAAAAGTGCCCTGGATATTTCATGAAGTCCAAATCCGGCGGCAAACTTCAAGCATAGAATAACACTTTCATTTTCCTTTAGATTGGGGTGACAACATGCAAAAATCAACCGAAGTGTCTCGTCATTAATTTCAGATATTCTTGGTTCTTCAAAAGTATCTATAATTTCCGGGATTGCATTGTCAGTAGATTTCCTGCGAAATTGATCGATGAGATTGTTTTGTGCTACGCGAAAGATCCAAGCGGATGGATTATTTGGAATTTCCTTAAATCCCCATATCATCATCGCTTTATGCAGCGCATCGTGAATGGCATCTTCAATATTATCAATCTGTCCAACACCATATTTTGCAATAAATACGGACAGCATTTTGCTATATTCCTGCCTGAACCAGTGATCTAATTTATTCTCAACCATGTTAATAAAAGCAAAGTAATGTACCGATTACTTTGCTTTTATAAAAATTGATTACATATCCATGGACATGAGTTCGCGAACCTCTACAGATCCTTCGTGCTCAAATATTGGACAACCTTTCGAAATATCCACTGCTCCATCAAGATTTGATGCGTTGATAATTAAATACCCACCGACAATTTCATTTCCTTCTGCGAAGGGGCCATCGGTAATTGTAGCACCGGCTTCCGCTACAACTTTTCCTTCTTTTCCCAATGGGAGTCCATCTACAAGTTTGCCACTACCGGCAAGTCCGCCCATCCAATTTTTCCAAATTTCCATGTGCGCCTGCATTTCTTCAGGAGATTGCTGAGCTCTTCTGGCATCTCCACCTCTAAATAAAAACATAAACTTTTGCATAGTAAGTTTATTTTAAGTTAAACTAATTAAATAAATGATTTTCAAAAGTATGACGTATGGAAGTTTGAAAAGGGGACAAGCTTTGGTGATTTTATTCTCAAGTTGAATAATAAATTAAGAATTGTCATATGATCATTTAATAAATTATGATTAGAAAAATTTTAACCACAGAGCAAAACAGAGATTTTACACAGAGGAACACAGCGTCAATATCCGTTCACGACTCGTTTTATGCCACTTTTTAATTGTAGCACATTAAAATTGATTAATAATCCCAATCTACTCTTTACCA